>DASSKX010000775.1:0-3269 GCA_035689925.1 Acidobacteriaceae bacterium | reverse complement strand
AGGTGGCCTACACGTGGTCGCACTGCCTGACCAACAACAGCGGCTACTACGGCACATGGGGCGCGGCAACGCAGGCTACCCCCGCCTCGCCGTATTACCAGAACCTCTACAATCCTGCGGGCGATTACGCGAGCTGCTACTACGATTCACGGAATATCGTATCGGCGTATGCGACCTATCACCTGCCTGTCGGCCGAGGGCAACGCTACGGCGCGAACATGAACCGGGCGGTCAACGCGGTCGTCGGCAATTGGCAGGCTTCGACGATTATCAACCTGCACAGTGGCTTTCCTCTGGCGGTTTACAACGCCACGGACACCTCGGGCACGGGCTCGCGCGGACCTCGACCGAATTGCGGACAACAGCACGTCTTTGGACGCAAGGCCAGCTTCGATTCCAGCGGCGCATTCCAGGGCTATCAGTGGATGAGTCCCGATGGATTCTCTGAGCCGGCTCCCGGCACGTTCGGTAACTGTCCGGCGCAAGGACCGGTTGCGGGTCCGGGCTACACAGACACCGATATCGGGCTGATGAAGAACTTCGTGATCTCTGAAGCGAAGTACTTCCAGTTCCGAGGGGACTTCCTGAATGCGTTCAACAATGTGCAGCTGGGACACCCCAATACGAACTTCCCCAGTTCGGGGGCGTTCGGGCTGATCAACACTTCCCAACCTGCAAGAAATATCCAGTTTGCGCTGAAGTTCTATTATTAGGCGCAGCAATCCGGGGCGGACGCTGAAGAGCGTCCGTCCCGCCTTCCATCATGAGTCGATATCTCGGGTTCATCGGTCTGGCTGTCTTTCTGTTTGCGGCCACTATTGCGTCTCCGGCTCAGGGCCCGGCAGCGTCGTCGATCCAGACTGCTGCGCGAGACGCCGCCTCGAAGGCAGAGGCAGGACGCTGCTCTGAGGCTCTGCCGGCGCTCGCGAGGGCGGGACACGTCGCCGACAGGGAGCTACAAAAGCGAATCGAGCTGGATGGCGTGCGCTGCGCTACCCTTCTGCAGCGCTGGCCGCAGGTGCTGGATTTCGTGCGCGCTCTCAATCGCGATTTTCCTCAGGATCCGGAGGCGCTGTACGTGACCGTACACGCGTTTTCGGACCTGTCGACGCATGCGGCAGAAGTCCTGGCGCACAGCGCTCCCAACTCGTCGCCTGCGCTCGAGCTGGATGCGGAGGCGAACGAGGTTCAGGGAAGGTGGGACGCAGCCGAGAAAGATTATCGGGCGATCCTGAAGCAGAATCCGCGATATCCCGGGATTCACTTCCGCTTGGCTCGGCTGCTGCTATCGCGTCCGAATCCGGCGGCGGACTTCCAGGAGCAGGCGAAAAAGGAATTACAGGAGGAACTCGAAATTGATCCTGCGAACGCCGGGGCGGAATACATCTCGGGCGAACTGGCGGGTCAGATGCAGGACCTTCCGGCGGCGGTTGAGCACTTCACGAAAGCCAGCGCGATCGATCCGAACTTTGGCGACGCGTACCTCGGGCTGGGGATGGCTTTGCTCGGCCAGAAGAAGTACGGCGACGCAGTCGCTCCTCTCGAAAAAGCGGTAAAGCTTGAGCCGGAGAATCCAGCCGGGCACTACAACCTCGCTACCGCCTATGCACGCACTGGGCACAAGGACGCCGCGGAGCGCGAGTTTGCCCTGCAGCAGCAGACGGCGCAGCATGCTCATGACCAGGGGGCAACGAGTCCGCAGTGACCCGTTTTTTGGGAGGCCGGCTGGCGGTTTCGCGCCGTGATTTTCTTCGCACCGTTGCCGGGGTTGCGGGACTCGCGGGGATGGGAAGGCTCGCGGACGCATCGGCTCTCGCGTCGCCCTATCCCTTCGAGGAAGTTCCTGCCCAGGCGAGCCGCATCAGCTGGGTGCACACGGCGGGAAAGTCGGCAGCAAAGTATCTGCCGGAGACGACCGGTGCTGGATGCGCGTTTCTGGACTACGACAACGACGGATGGATGGACATCTATCTGGTGAACAGCGGCAAATGCGATTTCTATGATCCGAATCCGCCGCTGCGCAACGCGCTGTACCGGAATAACCGGGATGGAACCTTCACCGATATCACAGAGAAAGCGGGTGTCGGCGGCGGCGGTTACGGCCAGGGCGTTGCCGTGGGTGACTACGACGCGGATGGATTTCCTGATCTGTATGTGACGCAGTACGGACGAAGCATTCTGTACCACAACAACGGCGACGGAACGTTCACAGATGTGACGGAGAAGGCCGGCGTTGCGGCTCCAGGCTGGTCTTCAAGCGCAGTTTGGTTCGATTACGACAATGACGGACGGCTGGACCTGTTCGTCTGCCAATTCGTTGAGTTCAGCAAGTCAAAGAACCTTCCCTGTGTCACGTATAACAACCGGCCGGGATATTGCGTGCCGCGCTTCTATCAACCAGCGCCAAGTTGGCTCTTCCACAACAATGGCGACGGCACGTTCACCGACGTAAGCCGGTCCGCCGGAATTGCGCAGCACCTGGGAAAGGCTTGGGGCGTCGTCGCGGCGGACCTCAACAACGATGGGCGAATGGACCTCTTTGTTGCGAACGACACGGCGGCCAATTTTCTGTTCATGAATCGGGCTAATGGCAAATTTGAGGAGATTGGCGCGCTAGCCGGTGTGGCCTTTAGCCAGACCGGCCGTGCCCGTTCCGGCATGGGCGTGGATGCCGCGGATGTGAACCAGGACGGCTGGCTCGATCTTTACGTCGCGAACATCGATCACGAGATGTGCTCGTTGTATGAGAACAATCACGATGAGACATTCGACGATCGGGCCGGTTCTGCCGGGCTTGCTGCCGCGACTCGGTTGATGAGCGGCTGGGGAGGCAAGTTTTTCGATTATGACAATGACGGCAATCTCGACCTTTTCCTGGCCAATGGCAATCCGGACGATCAGATCGAGACGATCGCAAGAGATGTGACCTACCGCGAGCCCATGTTGCTTTTTCACGGCGATGGCAAACAGCTTCGCAATGTGAGTGCGGAAAGCGGCCCGTTGTTTTCGAGGCAGCTCTCTGCGCGGGGTTTGGCCATCGGAGACTTCGATAACGATGGCGCTGTCGACGTTCTCGTATCGATCAATGATGGTGCGCCGCTGCTGCTGCGCAACACCGCAGCCAAAGGCAATCACTGGCTCGGCATCCGGCTGATTGGGAAGCGTGCCAATCCCGATGCCATCGGCGCTCGGCTGAGCTGGAAGTCAGGCGACCTCCAGCGCAGCAGGACGAAGGTTGGCGGCGGAAGCTACCTCTCCTCGCATGATCC
>DASSKX010000774.1:0-11257 GCA_035689925.1 Acidobacteriaceae bacterium | reverse complement strand
GCTGGGCAGAGTCCGTTGCGTTGACGACTGCGAGAGTCAGGTATTTGCGGTCCGCGCTCAGCGCGGCGACCATGTCCAGCGGATACGTGGGGCTGCCTGCGCTCGTCCGCGGCATATCGCCGACCAGATGCTGCGTCGGAGCGGGCGGCGGCGCATTGCCGGAGATCGCAACCGGTATCGATCCCTCGCCGAGATGATCCCCATACAGCTTGAAGAGAACCCCGTTCGTGTTCAGCACTGCCGCGGTCTGGTTGTAGTCCAGCGTCGAAACGCCCATCGTGAACGCCGTCATCTTCAGAAAATCGGTATGGCGGAGAAATTCGTTGAAGACCATGGCGTACGCCAGCGCGAGCTTCAGATTCGGAGCACCGCCCGTATACGCGTACTCATCGTTCGACATGAAGATCTTCTTGCTGACCATCTGCGGGAAACGGCGCTCGTACTCCTGCCATTCTTCCGCCTTCAGGCGCACGCGATCCGCAGGCTTGCGCACCCACTCGAGTGTCGATTCCTGATCCGGAACCAGGCCGGCCTCCAGCGTACCGACGCGTTCTCCCTTCTCCGCGCGCTCGGGATCAAAGCGCGTGCCGGCGCGGTTGTACCAGTGCTCCGTAACGCCGTCGAAGTTGGCCCAGGAATTCTTCAGCAGACCGCAGGTCCAGTCCGCGGGCGAGCAGATCCCCGCCTGAGCAATGGGCAGATGCATGTCGTGCGCAGTGCCTGCCAGGATCATCTCCTCCGGCATCGAACCCGAAGCCAGCAGCATGATCGACGGATCCACCTGCCGCATCGCACGCGCAAACTCGTTGTGCTTCAGCACGTAGTACTTCAGATCCGTGCGCCCAATTTCCCACTGCCCGTACGGCTCGTTGCCGATGTTCCAGATCTTCACGTGATACGGCTCGGGGTGGCCATTACGCGCGCGCATCGCGCCCATGCGCGTGGTCGTAGCGCCGTTGATGTACTCCACCTCTTCCGCCGCCGAATGCGCATCGCCGAATCCCGCATTCACGGTGATGTACGGCTCCACGTCCAGCAGCCGGCACAGCGTCATGAACTCGTCCATGCCCACATCGTTCGACTGCCACGCGTTCCAGGCGTAGTCGAACATGGGCGGACGCTTATCACGGTCCCCGACCGAGTCGTACCAACTGAAGTCCGAGATGAAATTGCCGCCGGGCAGCCGCCAGAATCCCGAGTGCAGCTGCCGCAGCAGCGCGATGACCTCCGGCCGGAATCCCTCCTTGTTATCGGCAGGCATCAGCGTGACGGTTCCGATGTGGAAGTCTCCTGAACCGGTGCCGGTGATCTCCAGCGCGCCTGCCTCCGTGTCCGCCTGAGCCGTAAAGTTCAGCGGGAATTTCGCATAACCGGCCGCCACCTTGTTGATCGCAAGGTTCTGGCGATCCCCCGGGCCATCGCCCCAGATCAGCGCCACGCTCACTTTCGCGCCCGGCGTTCCCCGCAGCCAGATGTGCCCGGTATAGCGCTTGCCCTTCTCCAGCGCGAACCCCGACTGGCGAATGCCGTGCGACGCGGAGGCGTCCAGTTGAACGCGCGGGCTCTGCTCGCCAACGAACGGCTGCTCCTTGTCCATCGTTACAACGCCGTCGCCACCGACAGGACGCCACAGCCGCGGCTGCATGTTGCGAAACGGGCCCGACGCCGGACCCGGTGCTTCGCTCGGCTTCGACGTGATCCCCGAGGCAAACTTGCGGTCGTCCAGCATCTCCGACCAGAGGCTCCGGTAGATCAGCGTCCGGATGTGCTCGATGAACATGCCGTATTCGTACTTGGAAACCGGCTCAGCGGTCTGGCTCGCATCAATGGTCACC
Source organism: Acidobacteriaceae bacterium (assembly GCA_035689925.1). Taxonomy (GTDB): domain Bacteria; phylum Acidobacteriota; class Terriglobia; order Terriglobales; family Acidobacteriaceae; genus Palsa-343. The sequence goes on along the minus strand of DASSKX010000774.1, from coordinate 9,422 downwards.
GCCAGATTCTGCGGCGCACTCTGGGTCTGCTGACACACGGCCCCTGCACACAGGCCGCAGAAAGCCGCCGCCATGCTCACCCTGCTCCATCTCTTCATCCAGCCCTCCCGTTCGCCTTCCGTTTCCGATCGTGCGATGCCGAATGCTCTCGCATAGCGCGAACCCTCAGGTATATCGCTTTACCGCAGCCCAAGGTATCATGACCGTCATAGTTTCCGTCCGCGCGAAAAAGAGACACCCGCCTGGTTTCCGGCTGTCTTGCCTCCGGTGTCGCGTCCGGCTATGGTGATCCGAAGCTCCCACCGCGAGTGCCGCGCCTGATGCGTATCCGCCACCGTCACAATTTCCCGCTCTGGTCCGCCGGCGCTGCCCTGGGGATGGTCCTGCTCTGCGCGGGCGCCGGAGATTGGCCCCTGCGAGGGGCGACGCAGGCCGAGCCTCCGCCCCTCTCTTACCCGGAACTGGTCGACATCACTGCTTCCACCGGCATCCATTTCGAACACCACTCCAGCCCCGAACAAAAATACATCGTCGAATCGATGAGCGGCGGCGTGGCGCTCATCGACTACGACCGCGACGGCTGGCCCGACATTTACTTCACCAATGCCCAAACCGTGGAGATGGCGCGGAACAACCAGAAATCCCGGAGCGCCCTCTTCCACAACAATCACGACGGCACCTTCACCGACGTGACGGACAAGGCCGGCGTGGGCTTTCCCGGCTGGGCCATGGGAGCGGTGGTCGGCGATTACAACAACGATGGCTGGCCCGATCTGCTGGTCACCTGCTTCGGCGGCGTCGTGCTCTACCGCAACAACAAGGACGGCACCTTCACCGACGTCACAGAAAAGGCCGGGCTCGGTTCCGACCATCTCTGGGCCACCGGCGCCGCCTTCGGCGACTACAACAGCGACGGCTGGGCCGATCTGTTCGTCTCCCATTACGTCGACTTCCACCTCGACCACATGGCGGCCTTCGGGTCGAACAACAACTGCCGCTACCTGGGGATCGAAGTGCAGTGCGGGCCCCAGGGCCTGCCTGCATCACCCGACAATCTCTACCGCAACGACCGTGACGGCACCTTCGCCGACGTTTCTGTCTCTTCGGGTGCGGGCGACCCGGAAAAGCGTTTTGGTCTCACCGCGGTCTGGTCGGACTTCGACAACGACGGCAAACTCGACCTGCTCGTCACCAACGACGGCCAGCCGAACTACCTTTACCAGGGGAACGGCGCAGGCCGCTTCCGCGACGTCGCCTTCACCTCCGGAGTGGCTCTCAACGTCAACGGCGCGCCGCAGGCCAACATGGGCATTGCGCTCGGCGATTATCTGCACACCGGCAGAATGGACATCTTTCTCTCCCATTTTGATAACGAGTACGGCGCGCTCTATCGCAACGACGGCAACATGACCTTCACCGAAGTCTCCTCGCAGACGGGAATCGCCGCTGGCACCGCCGGCTACGTTGGCTGGGGCGACAGCTTTATCGATTTTTCCAACGACGGCTGGGCTGACCTCTTCGTCGTCAACGGCCACGTCTATCCGCAGGTCGACACCCGTCCCGAGGGCACCCGCTATCGCGAGCCGAAGCTGCTGTTCCTGAACGAGCGCCATGGCAGCTTCCGCAACATCAGCAAACTGGTCGGCCCGGCCATCCAGGCGCTCCAGGTCAGCCGCGGCATGGCGGTCGGCGACCTCTTCAACGACGGTCACCTCGACGCCGTCGTCGAAAATCTCTCCGGCGAGCCGATGATCCTTCGCCCCCAGCACGGCCCGCCGAACCACTGGATCAGCTTCGAACTGGAGGGCACGACTGCGAACCGCCTGGCGCTCAATGCCCGCATCCAGGCCACGGCCGGTGATCTGGTGCAGACCGGCGAGGTGCTGAGCGGCGGCAGCTATCTCTCCCAAAATGACCTGCGCGTCCACTTCGGCCTCGCCGCACACACCACGCTGGACCGGGCGAAGATTCGATGGCCAGACGGCAGGATTGAGGTCCTGCAAAGGCTCGCCGCCGATCGCTTCTACACCGTCCGGGAGGGCTCCGGAATCGTCGCTACCAGGGTGCCTGGCAAGTGACCCCCGGCGGCCTGGAGTGCCTTGGAAGTGACTGGCAGTAAAAGGTTTCCCGAATATAGCAAGTTCGCGAAGCCAACAAATGGCCTTGACAACCGTCATGCCCGACGGGCAAAGTGGACCACCGCAGTGGAAGTACGCCCAAAAGTCGCCGGAAAACGTTCCTCAGCTGTCCAGCAAGGTTGATCCGGTAAACGCTTACTTTTTTCTCAGGAGGCAAAACAACATGAGTCGCTCTGGTATTCCCCGCAACTGGAATGCCCCCGGCCGTTTTAGCCCCGGCTGGTCTCGCATCATCCTTTGGTGCATCGCTCTCGCGGCACTGATCACGTTTGTTCCCCGCCTGCATGCGCAGGAAAACGCCAGCATCAACGGCCAGGTCACCGATTCCTCGGGCGCCGTTGTCCCCAACGCCCAGGTCACCCTTACCGATACCGCCACCGGCCAGAAGCGCACCGCCGTCACCAACGACGTCGGCGCTTACCGCTTTGCCAGCCTCAATCACGGTACCTACACGCTGGAGATCAAGGCCCAGGGATTCCAGACCTTCACTCGGACAGGGATCGTCCTCAACGTCGCACAAACCCTCGGCGAAGATGCGCAGCTGATCGTAGGCAGCGCCTCACAGACCGTTACCGTGCAGGCGAACGCCCTGCAGGTACAAACGGAAACCAGTGAAGTGAGCACCCTGATCAGCGGCCAGCAGATCGAGCGGCTTTCGACCAACGGCCGCAACGTGACGCAGCTCGCTGCAATGGGCATGGGCGTCTCGAGCCAGTTGCCGGAGTTCGGCGGTGTGGATGCGCTCACCTCGGCCAACGGCATCAGCTTCAACGGTACGCGCAGCACGCACAACATCTACCTCATCGACGGCGCTGAGCAGAACGACCGCGGCTGCGGCGGCTGCTTCATGAACCTGCCCTCGCAGGATGCCATCGCTGAATTCCAGACGCTGGACAGCAACTACAGCCCCGACTACGGCATTGGCTCCGGCGGCACCATCACCATGGTGCTCAAGTCCGGCACCAACAAGTTCCACGGCGAAGTCTATGAGTTCAACCGCAACACCGCGTACAACGCCAACGACTACTTCGTGAAGCGTTCGAAAAAAGCGCGCCCCGTCTTCCAGCTGAACGAACCGGGCGGCAACATCGGTGGCCCGATCTACAAAGACAAAACCTTCTTCTTTGTGAACGAAGAGTGGCGCCGGCTGATTCAGGGCAGCACACCCAGCGTCAGCAACACGATCCCGGCCAACAACTTCCCGACTGCGGGTTCAAACTTCAACTACACCGCTCCTGGCGGAAAAGCACCCATCGTTCCGGTGACTTCCGATCCCGCCAAGCTCGCTTTGTACACAGCCGATGGTCTTACCCCGGGCGCGGCCTTCCCTCAGAATGCGGATGGCACCTACAAGATCCCGGCCAACCTGATCGATCAGAACTCGGTTCTGATGCTCAACGCGAATACCTTCCCGCATCCGAACCTCGGGACGAGCCAGTACATTGCCTCCATCCCGACAACGGATAACATCCGCGAAGACATCGTCCGCATCGACCACACCTTCAGCCCCAAGTACCAGATCATGGGCCACTATCTGCACGACGCGATGAACAAGACGTTCTTCCCGCCGCTGTGGACCACCAGCTATCCGACGGTCGGCACCGCCATGGCGAACCCGTCCTACACGGCCGCCATCAAGCTGACCCAGACCTACTCGCCCAGCCTGCTCAATGAGACGGCGTTCCTGTACGGCGGCAACAAGATTCGCCTGACGCCGGTCGCCGGAGCAGGATCGAGCTTCCTGATTCCGCAGGGCTGGACCGCAACCAGCTTCTTCCCGCTCGCCAACAACCGGCTGGGCCGGCTGCCGGGAGTCACGATTTCCGGTACGGCTCCGAACAACACCTGGAACCCGAGCTACTACCCCTGGAAGAACGGCTACGAAGGCTTCGAATATCGCGATGACCTTTCGTACACCAGAGGCCGGCACCAGATGAAGTTCGGCTTCTCCTGGCTGCACGATTACAAAAACCAGGAGCTGCAATCGAACACGAACGGGAGCATTACCTTCGATAACAACGGCTTCTCGAAGGACGCCTATATCAACTTCCTGCTGGGCGATGCGGCCAGCTATTCGCAGCTTGAATTCCTGGCGGGCAAGCACTGGGTTAACAACAACTACGGCTTCTACGGAAACGACAACTTCCACGTAAGCCGGTCACTCACCCTGAATCTGGGACTCCGCTTCGACGGCATGCCGCACGCCTACGAGCGGTATAACCGGTTCGCGAACTTCGTTCCCGCGGACTACGACTTCTCGCTCGGCGATCCGGTCACCAACGCCGGAACGCTCAGTCCGAGTTCGCTTGGCACCTTCAGCGCCACCGGAAGCGAGCAGTTCTACCTCAACGGCATTCGCGAAGCGGGCGTCAATGGCTTCCCGCGCGGCGTAGTGCAGAACTCGTACAAGACGTGGCAGCCTCGCCTTGGCTTCGCCTGGAACGTTCTGGGTGATGGCAAGACGGTGCTCCGCGGCGGCATCGGTCTGTTCTATGAGCGCGTGCAGGGCAACGACGTCTACAACGCCGCTCTGAACCCGCCGTTTGCCTATATTCCGTCGGCGAACAACGTGTACTTCTCCAACCCGCACATCGACGCGCAAACCGGGATCGCGACCACGCAGTCGTTCCCGTCTAACCTGACGACCATCAAGTATCACTATCCCAATCCGGGAACGGCGATGTTCAGCTTGGGTGTCCAGCGGCAGTTGGCTCCCTCGATCGTTGCCGTCCTGCAGACCGTCGGGTCGGATGGCTGGGACCAGAACAACGACCGCCAAATTAATACGCTGCCGTTGACTGGAGGCCCCGCCAACCTTGCTAACGCCCAAAGCGAAAACCCCTTCCCGGGTGATCCGAATTACGGATTCCGTGAAGGCGTGGCTACCGGCAAGCTGAAGCCGAACCGCTATCGCAACTTCCCGGGTTTCGGCAACATCAACCAGGAAGAAAACGAAACCCACTTCCACTACACCTCGCTGCAGGCCGGCATCCGCTTCGAACACAAGCATGGGCTGACCACGCAGCTTGCCTACACGTGGTCGCACGAGATCGATCAGGCGACGAACGATCTCAACGGCCTCTCCAACCCTTACAACCCCAAATACGACCAGGCATCCGGCGGCTTTGACCGGCGGCACATCTTCAACGCCAGCTACGTCTACGACCTGCCGTGGTATCAGCACGGGAACGCCTTCGAACGGACGGTACTCGGAGGGTGGGCAATCTCCGGAATCACGCAGATCTCTTCCGGAAACCCGCTCTTCATCCGCTACAGCGGCTCTGATACCGTCGGTCTGGGCGGCGGCACCACCAACCGTCCGAACCTCGTCTCGAAGGTCACCTATCCCAAGACCGTGAACGCGTGGTTCTCGAAGGCTTCCTACGCGGATCCGGTTGCTCCGTGGGCTGGTGGCCCGGGTGGAGTGAACGCCGGATTCGGCAGCGCCGGCCGCGACTCCGCTGTCGGACCGGGGCTCTTCAACTGGAACCTGTCGCTCTTCAAGACCATCGCTCTGCGGCAGGAAGGGATACCGCACATCGAACTGCGGTTTGAGTCGTTCAACACCTTCAACCATCCGCAGTGGTCCGGCGTGGACACCAGCAACCACGACGCCAACTTCGGACAGGTCACGAGCGACTACGGTCCTCGTAACCTGGAACTCGGCGGGAAGTTCGTCTTCTAACTTCTCCGTCCCACCCCACTGGAAGGCGCGGTTCGCCGCGCCTTCCCTTATGTTCAGGAAAAGTTACAAATGCTCCTCCGGGTCCCATCTTCGCTGCTGCCCCTCCTCCTTACTCTCCCGTGGATGCCGCTGCCGGCGCAGACCAACGCGACGGCAGCGGCATACGCTTTGGAGCAGCAGGGAAAAGACGAGGAGGCGCAGGCCGCGTGGGAGCAGATCGCCAAGGCGCATCCCGCAGACGCCGAGGCGTACGCGAATCTCGGGCTCCTGCATGCCCGGCAGCAACGGTACCCCCAGGCCATCACCTTCTACCGCAAAGCGCAGGCGCTGAATCCGGCCATGCCAGGGCTGCAGATGAATCTCGGCCTGGCGCTGTTCAAGTCCGGCAATCTACGCGGCGCGATGCACGAGTTTGAACCGCTGCTGAAGAAGCAGGATCCGGCATCGCCGGATGCGCAGCGGCTGAGAATCCTGCTGGGCATGTGCCATTACGGACTCGGCGAGTACGCCGCCGCTGTTCCCCCGCTGCGCGAAGCGATGCAGCGCGATCCGCAGGACCTGCCCTATCGCCTGGTGCTCGCGCACAGCTGCCTGCGCGCCAAGGAGTACCAGTGCGTCCTCGACGTCTATCACGAGATTCTGTCGCTGAATGCCGAATCCGCCGAAGCCGACATGCTGGCCGGCGAAGCGCTCGACGAAATGCATGATCACAACGGAGCTGTCGAGCAGTTCCGCGCTGCCGTCAAAGCCGACCCCAAACAGCCGGGCGTGCACTTCGGCCTTGGTTATCTGCTCTGGACCGGCAGCCAGTGGGACGACGCCGAGCAGCAGTTCCGGGCCGAGCTGGACAACAATCCGCAGAACGTCCAGGCGCTGGTTTATCTGGCCGATTCGCAAATTCGCCAGAACCACTTCGACAGCGCGCGCCCGCTCCTCGAAAAGGCTCTCCGGATTGATCCGAAATTTGAAATGGCCCATCTCGAGATCGGCATTCTCGACAGCCAGGCGGGCAGGAACGAAGACGCTCTGCGGGAGCTCCACCAGGCGGCCACACTCAATCCGAAGGATGTGCAGGTGCACTGGCGGCTGGCTCGCCTCTATCAGGCCATGGGGCGCAAGCAGGAGGCGCAGGCGGAGTTCGATCGGACCAGGACATTGACCAAGGCCGCCGACGACACCGTCTACGCCAAGTTGAACCCAGGAACACCGAAGTAGCCGGACCAGCAGCAGGATTCTCTGGTTCCAGCAGGAATTTTGTGCGCCCACGGGCGCCGCTTCACCAAAACCGAGCGAGGTGCTGAATCGATGGAAGTTGTGAGGAATACAGTGCGCGGCACGAATCACCGGACCAAAACGGCTCACGTAGCCGGCGTGATCGCGGCAGCACTGCTGGCGATCTTCGCCGCCACAACTGTGCCCGCACAAGAGCAGCCGTCGCTCACCGTTCAGGTCGACCACGCCACCGGCAAAGTCAGCCCCATGCTCTACGGCCTCATGACCGAGGAGATCAATTACTCCTATGACGGCGGCATTTACGCCGAAATGGTCCGTGATCGCGCCATCGTCGGTCCGCGCCTGCCGCTCTTCCACTGGACCATGGTCTCCGACGGCAGCTCCTCCGTGAAGATCTCCGTCGATCAGCAGACCGGCCCCAGCAAAGACTTACCCCGCAGCATGAAGGTCGAAGTCACCCAGGCCAGCGCTCAGGCTCCGGCCGGCGTGCAGAACGACGGCTACTGGGGCATGGCGGTACGCCCCAACACGACCTACTCCGGCTCCTTCTACGCGAAGACCGAAGGCGCCGAAGTTCCCATCACCGTCACGCTCAGGAATGACGAGACCGGCGCGCGCGCCGCGACCACCACCGTCAACGTCAGCGGCGGCGACTGGAAGGAGTACACGTACACGCTGAAAACCGGCGCCGTGCCCGTCTCCTCGAACAATCACCTCCAGCTCACGACGACGCAACCGGCTACCATCTGGTTCGATCTCATCTCGCTCTTCCCGCCCACGTATCACAATCGTCCCCACGGCAATCGCGTCGACCTGATGGAGAAGCTGGCCGCCATGCATCCGGCCTTCCTCCGCCTGCCCGGCGGCAATTACCTCGAAGGCGAACACATCGCCGACCGCTTCGACTGGAAGAAGACCATCGGCCCCTGGACCGATCGCCCCACGCACATGAGCCCATGGCGCTACCGCTCCTCCGACGGCATGGGCCTCCTCGAATTCCTGGAGTGGTGCGAGGACCTGAAGATGCAGCCGCTCCTCGCCGTCTACGCCGGCTATTCCCTGGCGCATGAGCACGTGGATCCCGGCCCGGCGCTCGAGCCCTATGTGCAGGACGCTCTCGACGAAATCGAATACGTCACCGGAAGCACCGACACCCACTGGGGAGCGGAGCGCGCGAAAGACGGACACCCCGCGCCCTTCCCGCTCCACTACGTCGAGATCGGCAACGAAGACTGGTTCGACCGCTCGGGCTCCTATGAGGGCCGCTTCGCCCAGTTCTTCAAAGCTATTAAGCAGCGTTATCCTGATCTGCAGCTCATCGCCACCGCTCCGGTCAAGGACACCCGCCCCGACGTGCTCGACGAGCACTTCTACATGTCGGCGGAGCAGGCCTTCGCCGACGCCGGCCACTACGACCACGCCGACCGCAATGGCCCGAAGATCTTCGTCGGCGAATGGGCCACGCGTGAAGCCGAACCGACGCCCAACCTCGAAGCCGCGCTCGCCGATTCCGCCTGGATGACCGGCATGGAGCGCAATGGCGACCTGGTCATCATGTCCAGTTACGCTCCGCTCTTCGTCAACGTGAACCCCGGAGGCATGCAGTGGCCGACCGACCTCATCGGCTATAACGCGCTCAGCAGCTACGGTTCGCCGAGTTATTACGCGCAGGTCATGTTCGCCACGCACATCGGAACAGAAATCGTCGATGCGCAACTTTCAACCGGAGGAAATCGTCTTTATGCTTCAGTCACCCGCGACAATGCGCACCGGAAGCTGTTCCTCAAGCTGGTGAACGGTACCTCCCTCCCGCAAAACATGAAGATCGACCTGAAGGGAGCACGCGCGGTGAGCCATGGCAGGCTCATAACTCTGAGCGGCAAGTCTCCCAATTCTACTAATACGATTTACCAGCCCAGAGTCGTCGTCCCGGTTGAGAAGCCGGTCGCAATTAATTCAGCGCAATTTATGGAATCCTTATTGCCATGGTCCGTCAATGTGCTTGAATTGAGTTACTAATTTCAATCTGTGAACCGGCCCGTCTGCACGACGAGCCACAAACGAGTAAGTTTCCACGCCGAGATTGCCCGAAGCACTGGTGCCCGATGCAGAACGTGAAACGCCGATCCCCGCGCAAGAAAGTCCCGATGGACATCCGTACCGTCGCGGATCGTGCCAACGTCTCCATCGCCACCGTCTCGCGCACCATCAATCGCGTCCCCAGCGTGAACCCCAAAATGGCAAAGCGCGTCTGGGACGCCATCCGCGAACTGGGCTATTTTCCCAACACGCAGGCCCGCGCTCTGGGCTCCGGGCGCAGCGGCCTGCTCGGCCTGGTTGTCTCCGATATCACCAATCCCTTCTTC
>DASSKX010000773.1:0-5720 GCA_035689925.1 Acidobacteriaceae bacterium | reverse complement strand
CGCACCACGACCGCCTTGACCACCTTGCCCTTCTTGACCTGTCCGTCAGGCGAAGCTTCCTTCACAGCCGCGGTGATCACGTCCCCGAGGCCTGCCTTCAGGCCACTCGCGCCGCCCAGGGGCAGAATCATCTGCAGCTTGCGCGCGCCGGAGTTATCGGCGACCTCAAGCATGGTTCTCATCTGCACTGCCATGGCATTCTCTCCTTAATCCGGCCGCGATCTCGCGTCGCGGCTGGCGTTACTGCGCGGCTGCAGCCGCCGCGGCGGCCTCTTCTGCCTGTACCAGCGCCGAGCGGCGAATGATCTCTTCGAGGTTCCAGCGCTTCAGCTTGCTGAGCGGACGTGTCTCGCGAATGCGAACGATGTCGCCGACGCGCGCCGAGTTTTGCTCGTCGTGCGCATAAAACTTGCGGGTACTGCGGATGATGCGCTTGTACTTCGGGTGGGCCTTGCGCATCTCCACTTCAACCACGATGGTCTTCTGCATCTTCGTCGAGACCACCTGGCCAACCTTCTCGTTGCGGCGCGATTCGCGCTTCTCAGTCGTTTCGCTCATGACTCAGCCCTTCTTGACCTTTCCGGTCCGCGCCGCGGCGCGCTTCGTGGTGCGTCCGCCTGCGGTCTTGCCCGTTCCCCGCCCCGACGTCTTGCGCGCGGAGCTACCTTTCGCGGCGGCTTTCTTCCGCGCCGGCTTCGCAGCCTTTTTTTTCGCGCGTCCCACTTCCGCCTTCGTCGCGGCGCTTTCACCGGAGGTCCTGGTCAGCGCATTGGCGTTCAGGCCCAATTGACGCTCGCGTGCGATCGTCTTGATGCGCGCAATATCCTTGCGGAGATCCCGGAGCTTCTTCACACCCTCGGTCTGCCCGAGCTTCATCTGAAAGCGCAGCCGGAACAACTGCTCGCCGGTCTTGCGCTCCTCGAGCGCCAGCTCGTCGTCGCTCAGGTTGCGAATCTTGTCGACTTCCATCGTTTCTCTCTTCTCCGGCTGCCGGGGCAGCCTCAAATCACAGCCGGCGGCTACTTCGCGGCGACCGTAACCTTTGCGTCGTGCCGCTGTACGAATTTCGTCTTGAGCGGCAGTTTGTGCGCGGCCAGACGCATTGCTTCCTGCGCCATCTCCGGCGTCACACCTTCCATCTCAAACAACACGCGGCCGGGGCGAACCACAGCGACCCAGTGATCCGGTGCCCCTTTGCCCTTACCCATACGGGTTTCGGCCGGCTTCTTGGTCACCGGCTTATCCGGGAACAGCCGCAGCCAGATCTTGCCGCCGCGCTTGATGAAGCGCGTCATAGCAACACGGCTGGCTTCAATCTGTCGGTCGGTGATGTAGCCGCACTCCATGACCTTCAGGCCGAAGTCGCCGAAGGACAGCTCGCTGCCGCGCCATGCCTTGCCGCGCATGCGTCCGCGCTGCTGCTTGCGGTATTTCACTTTCTTTGGCATCAACATGATGAAATTCCTCGAACCCAGCTTGCTACCCGCTACTGACTACAAGCTTGCAGTCGGCAGCAGGCAGCTGATAGCCAACCTAGAAAACGGACGTACCGACCGCCTGCGGCTCGCGCCGCTTCTGCTGATAAATGTCGCCGCGATAGATCCACGTCTTGACGCCGATCACGCCATAGGTGGTGCGCGCTTCGGCGAAACCATAGTCGATGTCCGCGCGCAACGTGTGCAGCGGCAGACGTCCTTGCAGATACCACTCAGAGCGCGCGATTTCGTTGCCGTTCAGCCGGCCCGACACGCGCACCTTAATGCCTTTGCACCCGAAGCGCAGCGCAGAATCGACCGCCTTGCGCATCGCGCGACGGAAGCCGACGCGCTTTTCCAGCTGCAGCGCGATATTCTCGGCCACCAGTTGCGCATCCAGCTCCGGCTTGTTCACCTCGAGAATGTCAATGAAGACGTCGCGGTTGGTGCGCTTCTGCAACTCGCCCTTGAGCTTCTCGATTTCGGCGCCCTTGCGGCCGATGACGATGCCCGGACGGGCAGTGCGGATCATGAGACGTAGCTTGTTGCCCGGCCGCTCCACTTCCACGGAGCTGACACCGGCGGCCTTCAGCTTCTCCTTCAGCTCACGCTTCAGGTGGACGTCTTCGACCAAAAGCTTGTCGTAGTCGCGGCTCACGAACCAGCGCGAGCGCCACGGCTTGTTAATTCCGATCCGGAATCCGTAAGGATGGACTTTCTGTCCCATAGTGTTCCTTATCCTCTCGCTACTTCTTCGCGGTTTTTTTCGCCGCGGCTTTCTTTGCCGGCTTCTTCGCGGCAGCCTTTTTGGCCGCTGCCTTCTTCGCCGGAGCCTTCTTTGCTGCCTTCTTCCCAGCCGCCCGCTTCGGCTGCTCCGCGGCTTGATCTTCGACACGCTGCACCAGGCCGTTGCCCTGGGCGCGCTCCGCCACCGCGATGGCGATGTGCGACAGACGACGCTGGTAGCGGTAGGCGCGGCCCATCGGGGCCGGACGGATGCGCTTCATGCGCGGACCTTCGTTGGCGACCGCCGACTTGACGTAGAGGTTGTCGAGGTCCACATCCAGACCCTGCTCCTGGCTGAGATGGTTGGCGTTCTGAATCGCCGAGCGCAGCACCTTCTCCACCAGCGGAGCGACCGCCTTCTTCGTGAACGCGACCGTGTTGAGCGCGTCTTCCACGCCACGGCCCTTGATCAGATCGAGCACCAGCCGCGCTTTCTGCGGCGAAACCCGCTGAAATCGCGCTTCGGCCCGGAATTCCCGTGTCTCTGTCTGCATTCCCTTGCTCCGGCCTTACTTCGGCTTCGCCGTCGTCTCGGCGGCCTTCACCGAGTGACCCTTAAAGGTCCGCGTCGCCGCGAACTCGCCCAGCTTGTGCCCCACCATGTTCTCCGTCACGTACACCGGCACGAATTTCTTGCCGTTGTGCACCGCAATGGTGTGGCCCACCATCTCCGGATGGATTGTCGAGCGGCGCGACCAGGTGCGGACGACTTTCTTGTCGTTCGCGCGGTTCATCGTCTCGATCCTTACCATCAGGTGCCCATCCACGAAGGCGCCTTTTTTTGTCGACCTTGCCATCAGGTATCCTCTGCTCTCTTACTTCGAACGGCGGGCCACGATGAACGCGTCGGTCCGCTTGTTGTTTCTGGTCTTGTAGCCGCGCGTGGGTTGTCCCCACGGGGTCACCGGGTGACGTCCACCGGAAGTCTTGCCTTCTCCGCCGCCGTGCGGGTGATCGACCGGATTCATGGTGACGCCACGGTTGGTCGGACGAATGCCCTTCCAGCGGTTGCGTCCCGCCTTGCCGATCGAAACATTTTCGTGATCGGTATTGCCCACCTGTCCGATCGTCGCCATGCAGTCGATCAGCACACGGCGCGTTTCACCCGAAGGTAGCTTCAGGAGCGCGTAATCGCCTTCTTTGGCGACCAGCTGTGCCGAAGCTCCAGCGGAGCGGACCATCTGCGCACCCTTGCCCGGCCGCAGCTCCACATTGTGCACCGTGGTGCCGGCGGGGATGTTGCGCAGCGGCAGCGCATTTCCGACGAGGATGTCGGCCTCGGGGCCACTCATGATCGTCTGGCCCACCTTCAGCCCAACCGGCTGCAGGATGTAGCGCTTCTCGCCGTCAGCATAGCTGATGAGCGCGATCAGCGACGAACGGTTCGGATCATATTCGATGCTGGCCACTTTGCCGGGAACGCCCTGCTTGTCGCGGCGGAAGTCGATCAGCCGCAGCTTTTTCTTGTGCCCGCCGCCATGATGGCGGATGGTCAGGTCGCCCGAGTTGCGGCGGCCGCCCGTACGCACCTTGTTCACCAGCAGCGGCTTGTACGGCTTGTCCGTGGTGATCTCGTCCCGCACCAGCGTGGTCTGGAACCGCAGCGTCGGCGTGATCGGTCTGTATGTCTTAATCGGCATCTTCGTAGCTCTTAGCTTCTAGCCGTTAGCTCTTAGCTCATGCTCCCGGCTGGTTCTGCATTCCTGCTCGTCTTTAGAGGTTGTTCACGTAATCCGGCATCTTCTCGCCTGACTTCAGCCGCACATAAGCCTTCTTCCAGTCAGGACGATATCCCGCAAACCGGCCGCGGCGACGTTCCTTGCCCGCCATGTTCACGGTGCGCACCGCGCTCACCTTCACCTTGAACAGAGCCTCGACAGCCTGCTTCACTTCGTTCTTCGTCGCCTTCGGATCGACCTCGAAGACCAGCGTGCCTTCTGTTTCCTTTGCTGCCAGTGCCTTTTCAGTGATCATTGCCCGGCGAATGACTGTGTAGGTCTTCGGCATCAGGCCACCTGTACCTTTCTGCCCTTCGGAACCGACTTCTTCAGTGATTCCTGCAGCTTTTCGATCGCCGGACGCGAGAAGATCACGCGCTCATACCGCAGCAGATCGTAAGGATGAACTTCGTTATTGAGCATCAGTTCGACGCCTTTGAGGTTGCGAGAGCCGAGCAGCAGGTTCTTGCCAAGCGCCTGGCCGTTCTCGACCAGCAGAGCGGTCTTTTTCGCCTCCAGCTTGTCGAGTGCCTGACGGTACAGCTTCGTCTTGCCCTGCTCGAGTTCCAGCGACTCAACGACGGTCAGCTTGCCATCGGCAAACTTGGTGGCCAGTGCGGAACGCAGCGCACCCAGCAATTTCTTGCGAGGAAAGGCGTACTCATACGAGCGGGGCTGCGGTCCATGCACTGTGCCGCCATGCCGCCACAGAGGCGAGCGAACCGACCCGACGCGGGCGCGGCCTGTGCCCTTCTGCTTCCATAGTTTTTTGCCCGACCCGGAGACCAGCTTGCGGTTCTTCGTCGCATGCGTGCCCTGGCGGAGAGCAGCGCGATAATGCTTCACCGCCTCCCACAGCAACGCCTCATTGATTTGCCCGAAGATCTCATCGGCCAGCTCAAACGAGCCGACCTTTTGTCCTCCGAGATCGAATACGTCAATGTTTGCCATCGTCTTCTCTTTCAAGCCGCCACCGCGGCCCTGAGTTCCTGCCCAACAGATCCTTCGACTCGCTATGCTCGCTCAGGATGATCGCGCCGTGGCTCAGACGCCCCGGCAAGCGCGATCACTTCTTCTTGCCTGAAGCCTTTTTCGAAGCCTTCAGCGGATCGACCGTGCCACCGCCCGCAAATCCACGACGCTCGCGCGGCGGAGCCTTCGCCTTGGTGATCAGCACGTACCCGTCACGCGGACCGGGCACGGCACCTTCGACCATGATCAGGTTCTCGTCGAGATCGATGCCGCGAATGCGCAGGTTGCGCACCGTGACCTTGTCCACGCCCATATGGCCCGGCATACGCTGTCCGGGAAACACGCGTGACGGGAATGACGAAGCACCGATCGAGCCCTGCACCTGGAACATGTGGCCGTGCGACTTCGGACCACCGCCGAAACCGTGCCGCCGAACTACGCCCGCGAATCCGCGGCCCTTGCTGGTTCCGGTCACATCAACGTATTTTTCGTCCGAGAAGATGTCCACCAGCACGCGATCGCCAGCCTTCACGCCATCGGTTGCCGTCTCACCCTCAGCCGCCTTCGCCACCTCAATCGCGACTTCCTTCTGCAGTTTCACCGGCGCGACGTTGCTCTTGGCGAAGTGGCCGGCCTGCGGCTTGGTCACCTTTGAGGCCTTTACGAACTCGACCAGGCCGATTTGCGCGGCATCGTAGCCGTCCTTTGCCGCAGTCTTCATCTGGGTTACCACGCACGGACCGGCTTGCAGGACGGTGATGGGGTGAAC
>DASSKX010000772.1:0-12897 GCA_035689925.1 Acidobacteriaceae bacterium | reverse complement strand
TGGGCAGGATATCGATCCGCGTACGCAGCAGGGCGATGACAGAGAGCAGCGCGAGCGTGACGACGAAGACCATCACGGTGACGGGCCGGCGCAGCGCTGCACGAATGAGACCCATGCTTCGTTACTCCTGAAGGGGCCGGTTCACGGCTGCCCCAGCAATTGCAGAAAGGGCGAGAGATCGCCCTGCGCCTCGGCCACGCCGGCAAGACCGCGCCAGACATTCAGCCGCGCGAGGGCGTCGTCGGCTTCGGCCTGGGCGAGAGCCGCTTCTGCCGCGGAAACTTCGATGACGGTTGCCAGGCCCGATCGGTATCGCGCCTGCTGCTGTTGTTCGCTGGCTCGCGCCGCGCTCAGTTCAACGGGTGTATTTTGCGCAACGCGCCGTGCGCCGTCCAGCATGGCTTGTGCCTCTTTCACCTGAGCGGAGAGGTCGCTGCGCATCTGCGTCCACGCAGCCTGGGTCGAGAGAACCTGCGCCTCCTGCTGCTTCTTTTGCTGGTGCAGCGAAAAAATCTGGAAAGCCGGGAACGTCACCTGCAGCGCAGCAACCCAGTTGTACGTGTCTGGAGCCAGGCCCGCCGTTCCTCCTTTGAAGGCCGGCGAAGGGCTGGTGTTCGACAGGCCCGAGCCCAGTCCGGAAACCGAGCCGTACAGCGTGAAGATCGGGGCGTAGGAGCGGCTGAGCACATGCAGGTTCTGCTTTTGCTCGTTCAGGAAGGCCTGCTCCTGCTGGACGGCCGGGTGGGCGTCGATGGTAACGGCGCCAGGATTGTCGGACGGGGCATCCCCCAGGACTCGCGTGTCGTCGATGTTCAGGTCAGCGGCGGAAACCTGCAGGAAGTTGGCCAGCGCGTCGAGGTGAACCTGCGCCTCGGTTTGCGCCTGGATCAGCTGCGTGCGCGCGGCGGCCAGTTGGGCGTCGGCCTGGGAGGCGTCGGCTCCGGGGCGCAGTTGATTGTCGACGAGAACGTGCACGGAGTGCGCGAAGGCTTCCATGCGCTGCATGTTTGCCTGCTGGACTGCGACCGTCTGGCGGGCAGCGACAACATCGAAAAATGCACCCGCGGCGGCGGAGCCCACATCGAGACGGCTCAGCGCGGTCGCACGCTGCGCGGATTCATATTGGAAGCCGGCCGCGCTGACTTCACCGCGACGGACGCCGAAGTCGAATGGCTGCCAGGCGAAGAGTACGCCGGCCAGCGAGTTCCAGTCGCTGTGCCCGGTCGTGGGCCGGGCCGGAGGATTGGGGACGGGAACAATCCCCTCCGGGATATACGTCATGTTCGGCTTGTTTGTGGTGGCGCGATTGCCCTGCCAGAGCATGTCGACGCGCGGCAGGTAAGCCGTTCTGGCCAGGCCGATCGATGCTCTCGCGGCCTG
Source organism: Acidobacteriaceae bacterium (assembly GCA_035689925.1). Taxonomy (GTDB): domain Bacteria; phylum Acidobacteriota; class Terriglobia; order Terriglobales; family Acidobacteriaceae; genus Palsa-343. The sequence continues at coordinate 11,517 of DASSKX010000772.1, read as the reverse complement.
CTGGCGTTCCTGGGCGGCGACAATCGCGGGATAGCGAAGCTGCGCGGTTTCGATGGCCTGCCGCAGGCTGAGCGTACCCGTCGGGGCAGAGGCGGGAGCGGTCGCCTGAGCGCGCGCGAGCAGCACGAAGCCGAGGGCGCTCCCCAGCACCAGGGCCGACCGGGCGAGCTTGCGGTGCGCGTTCACATCAGTTCTCGTGGTCGAGCGGATTGGGGCCGGTAGTCGAGTTTCGATAATTGCATTTGCCCGAGCGCGACGTCAACGGCCGGTTCATGCATGCTCCTCGTCTTCAAAAAGCTCGTGCGATAGTTCGCCGACCTTCTCTTTCGCCTCGCCGAGCAGCTTTTTGCCCAGCCGCGTTCCGTAGTAGACCTTTCGTCTGCGCCCCTCGATCCACGCGAAGCTGGAGCGAACCAGGCCACGCTGTTCCATGCCGTGCAGCAGCGGATAGATGGTGCCCGGGCTCACGCGATAGCCATGACGGCGCAACTCGAGAATCATCCCGTGCCCGAAGACGCCCTCGGTGCAGGCGTGGTACAGGACGTGGATACGGATCAGTCCTGAATAGAGGTCTTTGACGCCAACGGCTGGGAGTGTTTGCGTCATGGCGATGCTTGAACGGCCTCCGCTGCGGGCCTCTGGCCGGCGCTGCCAGCGGCGAGCAAGGAGTGTATCGCAACTCGATAACAATTTGTCGACAGCGGGTGGCTTCGTGTTGCGGTAGGGAAGTCGATTCTCCGGTTCCACCAGAGAGAGCACAGAGGTCGGAAGCCGGAACTGATTCGTGCAAAGCTATGCAGGCTTTCGCGGCGCGCTGCGCAGCACTAGTATGGGCAGGACGTACCCGACGCTGATATGTAAACGCAATCCATTGCCCGCGCCTGAAGGAGAACGCGCTGTGTTACGAAGCTGGCCGCTGCTGTGCCTGATTTGCCTGCTTGCTGGAGCGAGCTTGTCGTTTGCGCAGAGCGACATGGCGTCGCTGCGGGAAGGATTTCTTCATCCGCCGGATTCGGCGAAGCCGCGCACGTGGTGGCACTGGACCGGCGGCAATGTGACGCTCACGGGGATCACCAAAGATCTGGAATGGATGAAGAGCGCCGGCATCGGCGGCGAGCAACTGGCCGATGTGTCCTATGGGTATGGGCAGATGGTGCCCGACAAACTGATCTTCGGCAGTCCGGCGTGGCTGAACGCGGTACGCCACGCGGCGTCGGAGAGCCAGCGGCTGGGACTGGAGATGTCCATCTTCAGCTCGGCCGGTTGGAGCGAAGCCGGTGGACCGTGGGTGAAGCCGGAGCAGGCCATGAAAAAGCTGGTGTGGAGCGAGACGGAGGTCGAGGGGCCGCGCACTTTTTCCGCTTCGCTGCCGCAGCCGCCGGACTGCGACGGACCGATTCGCGATCTGGCGATTGGGGGAGGACAGCATGCGCTGCCGACCTATTATCACGATGTCGTCGTGCTGGCGTATCGCACGCCGGCGGATGAAGAGCCGATAACGCAGGCTGATCCGCAGGTGACGGCCAGTTCCGGTTCCATCGACAGCAAAGCGCTTCTCGACGACAGCCTGATGACCTCGGTGGCGATCCCGGCGCCGGGCGACGGCAGTCCGGCCTGGGTGCAGTTCACGTTCGCGGATCCCTACACGGCGCGTGCATTCACCTTGGGAAGTCATACCGGCATTCCTGTGGGCAGGCTGCTGGCGAGCGACGATGGAACGAACTTCCGCACCATTGCGGTTCTTCCCGGGCCGCAGGGCTATCACGGGGCGCAGGTGCGGACGTTTGCGTTTCCGGCTACCACTGCGCGCATCTTTCGTCTGGAGCTGAGCGGCGCACCGCTCACGCCGGCTGCGGTCATTCACAGCGGCCCGGTGCTGCCGGCCAAGCAGTTCACGCTGACCGAGGCGAAGCTTTCGTCGGAAGCGCTGGTAAATCGCTGGGAGGACAAAGGGACCTACGGCAGCCTGATGGATACATATCTGCCGGTGCCCACGCCGAGCGCTCCGGAGCAGGCCGAAATTGCCAAGCCGACGGTCGTCAATCTGACTGCGCAGATGTCGGCGGACGGCACGCTGCACTGGGAGGTGCCTGCGGGCAAATGGACGATTCTGCGATTCGGATTTTCGCTCACCGGGGCGACCAATCATCCGGCGGTGCCCAGCGGCTTTGGCCTTGAAGTGGACAAGCTGAATGCTCGCGATGTCGAGGATTACTTCCACGGCTATATGGATCCGATACTGCACACGCTGGGGCCGCTGGCGGGCACGAGCCTGCGTTACATGACGATGGACAGCTGGGAAGCGGGGATGCAGAACTGGACCGATGACATGATCACACAGTTCCGCGAGCGGCGCGGCTACGATCCGACGCCGTATCTGCCCGTGCTCGCCGGCCGCGTGGTGGAGAGCGCCGGCGTGAGCGACCGTTTCCTCTGGGATTTTCGTCGCACGCTCGCCGACCTGTATGCGGAGAAGTATTACGGCACGATGGAAAAGATGCTGCGCGCGCAGCACATGGGGTCCTATGCCGAAGCCTCGGGTGTGGCGCTCGAAATTCCCGAAGACACGCTGCTGAACAAGCGCGAAGTCGATATCCCGATGGCGGAGTTTTGGGTCCACGCGCTGCATCCGGAGTCGATGTATTCCGCCGATGTCCGGGGCGCGGCGTCTGCGGCGCACGTTTACGGTAAGCCGATCGTTGCGGCCGAGGCCTTCACCGGCGGCGGATACGAGGCGCCCTACACGCTGAAGAAAGTGGCGGATTCCTGGTTTGCGCAGGGCGTGAACCGGCTGGTGTTTCACACCTCGGCCGAGCAGCCTCTTGATACGAAGCCCGGCAACGTGATGGTCGGCACGAATCTCAACCGGAATATGACCTGGGCCGATGAGGCGTTGCCGTTCATGACGTACATTGCGCGGACTTCGTATCTGCTGCAGCAGGGGCGCTTTGTTGCGGATGTCGCGTACCTGCTGCCGGAGGGCGCTCCTTCGACGCCGCCATTCTGGGGCGCTGGATTGCAACCGGAGTTGCCGAGCGGCTATGACTACGACTTCATCAATACCGACGTCCTGGTGCACCGGTTGTCCGTCGGCAAAGAGGGCAGGCTGCAGCTTGCGGATGGAATGACGTATCGCGTTCTGGTTCTGCCGCAGACCGATGAGATGACGCCGGAGGTGCTGCGGAAAATTCATGAGCTGGTTGCAGCGGGTGCGGTTGTCGTCGGCCCGCGGCCCCGACGCTCTCCAAGTCTCACGGATTATCCGCGTGCGGACGCGGAGGTGAAGGCGCTGGCCGCCGACTTGTGGGGCGACATGGACGGGATCACCGACAATCGGCACAGCTTCGGCAAAGGACAGGTGATCTGGGGCCTGCCGCTCGAATACGTGCTCAGCGCGATGCAGGTCGGGCGCGATTTTGCATGCAATTGTTCGCCGCAGATGGCGATCCACTGGATCCATCGCCGCACGGACGATGTGGACATTTATTACGTATCAAACGGAACCGATGCAAGACAGACGGTTGAGGCGCGCTTCCGAGTCACGGGCGCGGTGCCGCGCGTGTGGCACGCAGATAGCGGTGCTGTCGACCCCGTGTCTTACTCGACTGCGAATGGATTCACGACGGTGGATCTGCATTTGGAAGAGCGCGAATCAGTGTTCGTGGTGTTCGAACGAGGCGGTACGGCGCAGTTCGTGTCGGTGCCGGTGGTCGTGCCAGAGGCTATCGCGCACATCACCACGCCGTGGGAGGTGAAATTTCCGCCGAACCTGGGCGCACCGGAGCAGATTCACCTGACACATCTTGCATCGTGGACCGAGGACGCTCGCCCGGGCGTGAAGTACTTCTCCGGAACGGCGGTGTACACGACGACGTTCACGGCGGCGGCTTCCTGGTTCCACGCCGGACAAAAGCTCGAGCTGGATCTCGGCGATGTGAAGGATCTGGCGCGCGTGATCGTCAACGGAAAAGATTTGGGCGTGCTGTGGAAGCCACCGTATCGGGTCGACATCAGCGCCGCGGTCCATCCCGGTCGCAACACGCTCGAGCTGCGCGTGACGAATGAGTGGACGAATCGCATCGCCGGGGACAAGAAAGTGCCTCCGGACGAGCGAGTGCTGCCCGGTGACAAGGAGATTCCGCCGATGGCGCTGCACGGCCCCTTTGCAGGTCCAACCGAACCGCTGCCCGCCGGTATGATGGGGCCGGTGGAGATTGAGAAAATGGTGCCGGTGAAAAGCGGCAGTTAGACGCCATGCGCTCCATGCTGCTGCCAGTCTGGCCGGGCGACGGACTTAGCGCCGCGATCGGACGACAGGATGCTTTTCCTTCTCGAGGGAACTCATCGCGCGGGGGCCCCAGTGGAGGTGCTGCTCCACCATCGAGGGAGGCACGAGCGCGAGCCACTGGTTCAGAGAAATGTCGGCGTAGTGGTCGCTCGTGAAGACCTCAAGGAAGCGGAGCGCCTCGGTCCCTGTGTTCTGCACGTAATGGCCCATGGCGAACGGCACATAGCCCACATCGCCGGCCTGAAAATCGAAGGTGCGCGCGCGTCCCTCGGCGGCGAAGACGCTCATGCGCGCGCTGCCGGAAATGTAGTATTGCCACTCGTCGGAGTTGGGGTGCCAGTGCAGTTCGCGCATGCCACCCGGTTCCACCTCGACCAGAGCTGCGGCGATCTGCTGCGCCGCGGGGAAGTTCGTCGAATCGGCGATACGAACGAAGCCACCGCCTGACCGGAGCGGCGCCTGGTCGTGCAGGCGATAGCTGAAGCTCCGCGGGACGGGCCCATACGGCGATCGGACTCGCTCCTTCTCGAGCGGCCCAGGCAATCGGCCTTCAAAGATGTACAGTTCGCTCTCCGGGCTGTGGCTGAACTGCTTCGCATCCACGCCAAAATTGGCGGCCAGCACTTCGCGCGGCGTGTGAGCGATCCAGTCGGTGAGCAGGAAGGTGCCGCTCTCGGAGAAGTTGCCATCGTTAAAGACCAGCAGGAATTCGCAGCCCTGCTCGAGAGCCTGGATGGAGTGGGGAATGCCTGGCGGAAAGTACCAGAGATCGCCGACGCCGACGTCCTCGATGAAGTTGCGACCGTTCGGATCGACAGCCGTGATGCGCGCGCGCCCGTTCAGCATGTAGGACCATTCCGCCTGCTTGTGCCAGTGGAGTTCGCGAAAGGCGCCGGGCAGGAGTCGCATGTTCACGCCGGTCATGGCTTTGGCCACGGGCAGTTCGCGCGCCGAAACTTCGCGGGCCCAGCCTCCCTTCTCCAGCCGATTGTGCGCATCGCTGAAGGAGAATTTCAAATTGGGCAGCGTGCCATGGTCGGTCTCTGGCGGGGCGAGCAGATCGGGGTTCTGGCGGTCGCGTTCGATATTGCGCGGGCCGGGATCATCGCCGCCGGTCCCGTTTCTCTGCGGCTGCGGGGAGCGCTTCAACATACCGGAAAAGGCCGTCATCGCCGCCTCCTGATCGTGCTGAGCGGTTGGATGGACAAAGCCGCTCAAGCCGTTGCGCTCAGGGCAATGGCGTTTCGGACCTTGCTATGCGAATAGCCGCCCCGAGCTTGGCAATTGCCGGTGCGTGCTTTGATCGCCGCTCAGTAGCGGCAGGCGGTCGCTTCCTGGACAAACGCTCGGAGGAGTTCCGGGCGTGCGTCGAAGAAGTGGTCGGAGGGCGAGAGAATGAACCGGCCGCCCGCGCCGGCTTCCGCAAAGCAACGCCGCACCTCGGCACGCGTGGCCGCCTCGTCGCAGCCGGTAAAGAAATGCAGCTGATCGAAGCCGCCGATCATGCAAACACGCCCGGCGATGCGGTCGTGCGCCTGCTGCAGATCGGTATCGCCGCCCATTCCTTTGGGAGTGAAGGTCTCGAGGGCATCGATGCCCATCGCAACGGCTCGTTCGATCATCGGCATGATCTTCCCGCAGAGGTGATACACAATGCGCTGTCCGGCGCGATGCGCGGTTTCCACCAGCGGCGCATCGTACGGGGCCACGAAGCGGTCGAACAGCCGGGGTGAGATGACGCTGGCCGATGCGTCGCCGCCGCCGTGCTCCAGCAGGTCGTAGCGCGCTCCGGCCGTTGACTCGAGGAAGCCTTGCTTGCGGCGCTGGAGGATGCCGAGCAGCGTATGCACCCACTCCGGATCGTCGTGGGCCTCCATGATCATGCGCTGCGCGCCGACGAGACAGCAGGCGTCCTGCCAGCAGCCGGCCTGCCCGAAGACATCGACACCGCAGATGTGTCCGCGCACCAGGCCGCGTTCGCCGAACTCAGCCGCGACCTTGTTGACTGCCTCGACGTCGCAGTGGGGCGTCGTCACGTACTTCCCGAGCAGGTCGATGTCGCGCTTTTCCTTCACCAGCGGCTCGGTGACCCACACCGTGTAGTCGGCCGTTTCGGTGACCATGGAAAGCGTGCCCGCAGGAGTGACAAAGTTGTAGCGGGTGAGCTTGCGGCCATCCTGGCTCACATCTTTCTCATAAACGCGCCAGGAGTCATTCGAGACACGATGGCTTTCGAGGAAGCCGATGCTGGTCTGCAGCGGATCGGGGTAGTCGCGGGAGTTGGGCGCGGGCTTGTGCGGAAGCGTCCAGGTAATCGCGTCGAATCCGAACTCGTCCCAGAACTGCTGCTGCGACATGCCGTCGAGGCACTTGTCGAGAAAGTACGGCATAACGTGATGCGTGGTCACCGGCAGGTGGTCGGGCCCCGTGCCGGTGATCGCGGCCAGCATCCTCTGCTTCGAGGTCATGACTCCCGGTGCGGTCACCGCAGCGGCGGTGGGAATTTCAGTAGAAGCGCTCATCGCTGGCTATCCATCCCGGCTGTTCTCGCGTACTCGAATTGCCCTCCTTACTACACACCCGGCGCGGCGTGTGGAGCGTGCCGGAATGCGCTTCTTCGCTCCCAGCCAACGGTACGTAGGTAACGAGGCAGCCTGTCCGCCATCACAGCCAGTGGTTGCGCGATTGCTTAGGATGACAGCGTGGAATTTCGCCTGGTCCGCGCCTGAGAGCAGCGGATCAGGAAAACAGGATTATGATGGCGCGGTGCTGGCCATCGGCGCTGCGAGTCGCACCGTGGCAGCCACACCTGAAGAGGCGGGAGGGAATCATGACATCCGATGAAGCTCGTGCAATTCGCCAACGCGCGCTGGAAATGATGAAGGCAGCCGGCATTGTGCTGACCAGCGAGGAAGCCGCGAAGATCGAAATCGCCGATATGGGGCTGGGCCGCCTGGCCGAAGAAGGCCTGGAACTGGTCACCTATATCAATAACGACCGTTACTGCGCCAAAGAACTCGTGGTCTTCCCGGGCCAGACCTGTCCGGAGCATCGGCATCCTCCTGTTTTTGGCGAGCCGGGGAAGCAGGAGACCTTCCGCTGCCGCTGGGGCGAGATTTGGCTTTACGTGAGCGGCGCTCCAACGAAAGACATCCGGGCACAGGTTCCGAAAGCGTCCAAACCGTACTACACGGCGTTCCATGAGATCGTGCTCAGGCCTGGCGAGCAGTACACGATTCCGCCGAACACGCTGCACTGGTTCCAGGCAGGGCCGCAGGGCGCGGTGGTTTCGGAATTTTCCAGTTGCAGCCGGGACGAGTCGGACATCTTCACGAATCCGAACATCCGGCGCGAGCCTGTGACCGCCTGACGTTCGGCGACAGCGACTTACCCATGAGGTGATCTGAATTATGGCTTTCAACGATCTCTATGACGCAGTCCTCAACGGGGAGGCGCAAAAGGCAACCGCCGCAACCAAACAGGCGCTCGAAGCCGGAGCTGCACCGATGCAGCTGATCTCTGACGCGATGGTTCCCGCGATGGCTGAGGTGGGACGGCTCTACGAATCCGGCGAGTATTTCGTGCCGGAATTGCTGCTCGCCGGCCGGGCCATGAAGAGCGCGATGGAACTGCTGCGCCCCCTGCTCGCGGCATCAGGCGACAGGCCAAACACCAGGGTCGTCATCGGCACGGTGAAAGGCGACCTGCACGACATCGGCAAGAATCTGGTTGCTTCCATGCTCGAGGGCGGCGGGTTTGAGGTGATCGACCTGGGCGCTGATGTTGCACCGGAACGATTTGTCGCCGCTGTCGCGGAACGGCAGCCGCAGGTGGTTTGCCTCTCTTCGCTGCTCACCGTCACCATGCCATGCATGAAAACGACCATCGAGGCGCTGACGGCTGCGGGCCTTCGCAATCAGGTGAAAGTCCTGATTGGCGGAGCGCCTGTGACCTCGCAGTACGCCAAAGAAATTGGTGCGGATGGCTACACCGACAACGCCAGCGGCGCCGTCGGTCTGGTTCGGAGTGTCGTTTCGGCAGCCTAGAGGAGGAAGCTCATTAGCCGCGCTTTTTACCTGGAACTCGCCGCCCGTGGGCTGCGCATGCCCATTGGCACGGATCTGCTCCTGCATGAGGAGCCCGAGCCGGAGGTCGCCCGCAACCATGGCCCGGCCCTCGGCCGCGTGATCGAGCGCGCCGCCCGGCGCTGGGGGACTCCGCTGGCGATCCCGCTGATGGATCTGCGCCTCGAGAAGATCGATTTGCTGACGCTCGCCGGCATTCCCGAGCACGAGGCAGACAGGTTTCACTTCGACACTCCCATTGCCCCGTCCGCACTCGCCGCCTTGTGCCGACGCGACGCGCCGATCTTCCGTGCGGGAAGCCTCGCCCGCAACGAAGCGCTCACCTGGATCGACACGCGGACCAACCTGATCCCTGTCGGCATGACCATCGGCCCGTTCTCCCTGATGACCCGGTTGCTCGCCGATCCCATTGGCGCCGTCGCGCAGGCCGGATCGGGAATGACCAGCGAAGATTCGGTCCAACTGGCCCAGCAATGCCTTCAGATGGCCGAAGCCGCGGTTCTGCGTTCTATCCGCAGCCAGGTGGAACACGGCGCACGCGCCATGATGATCTGCGAGCCGGCAGCCTGCACCGCGTTTCTGTCTCCGCGTCAGATCCGGGCAGGATCGCCGGTATTCGAACAGTTTGTGATGGAGCCAAATCTGCGCCTGAAGCGCTTCCTGGACCATGCCGGCTGCGACCTGATCTTCCACAACTGCGGGGAGCTGATCGATTCGATGGTGGAGGATTTTGCGCAACGGCTGCATCCCGTCATCCTGAGCCTCGGCAGCTCGCGCAGGCTGTGGGAGGATGCGCGTCTGGTGCCGGACGATGTGGTGCTCTACGGCAATTTGCCGACCAAGTCGTTCTACTCCGATGGCGCCATGCCCGTTGAAGAGGTGATGCGGCGCACAGAGGAACTGATTGCCAACATGAGAGCCTGCGGACACCCGCACATCGTCGGCTCGGAGTGTGACGTGTTGTTTGTCCCAGGAGCGGCGGATGCGATCCGGGCCAAGGTCGAGGCGATGATGCAGGTCGCAGCCCCGGCCTGAGGCGGACCGGAGGAGGTCTCATGCGGCTGAAAGCAATCGTCTGCCAGGTCTTCACGCGCGAAATGGAAACCGTCGTCGCGCTCTCCCCGCACTCCGTCGACACAGAAATTCTGACCATGGGCCTGCACGACCTGGGCGTCTCCATGCGCGGAAATATTCAGGAGCGCATTGACGCGGCGGACGCATGTGGCTACGACGCCATTCTGCTGGGGTATGCCCTGTGCGGGCGCGGCACCGAGGGTCTGCGCGCGGGCAAAAGGCAGCTGGTCCTTCCGCGCGCGCACGACTGCATCGGCATTCTGATGGGCGACCGCAGGAAGTATCTGGAGTATTTCCAGAATCACCCCGGCGTTTATTACCGCTCGCCGGGGTGGACGGAATTTCAGAAGCCGGGAGTCGCTCTGCAGCCGGCTCTCGGTTCCGCGAGTCGGGCGGCGCTTGGCGAGCGGCGCAGCCTCGAACAGCTCATTGCGCAGTATGGAGACGAGAACGGACGCTATCTCTTCGAGCAGTTCCGTGCCTACCGCCATCATTATTCCGGACTGACGTACATCAGCACCGGCGTTGCGTCCGATGACGCCTGCCGTGCCCAGGCCCGCGCTGAAGCTGCCACCGAGGGCTGGAAATTCGAAGAAGTACGGGGCGCGATGACGCTTCTCGAGCGGCTCGTGCGCGGCGACTGGGACGAGCAGGATTTCCTGGTGATCCCGCCGGGCGCTGCGATTCAGGCCACCCTGGATGACGGCATCGTCTCGGTGGTATGAGCAGCAACACGGTCAGGATTCGGCTGGAGCCACTAGCCATCGAGTTAGAGGCCGCCAGCGGTACCGCTCTGCTGAACATCCTTGCGGAACGCGGCTTTGAGTTTCCCTGCGGAGGAGAAGGCATCTGCGGCGGCTGCGCCGTCCGGGTTCTCTCCGGTTCGCTCGCCGTGACAGATGTGGACCGGGAGGTCCTTACCGCCGGCGAGATCCAGGAGGGATGGCGCCTCGCCTGCCAATCCCGCGCAGACTCATCTCTGGTGCTTGAGTGCAGCCAGTGGCGCATGGACGTCCTGACGGACGACTCCGCGATCCCGGGCACCGGCAAGCCGGGGCTCGGCGTAGCCGTCGACGTCGGCACCACCACGCTGGCCGCGCAGCTCATCGAACTGGCCTCCGGCAGCGTACTCGGCGTGGAGACGGACCTGAACCCGCAGTCCGCCTGGGGCGCGGATGTGATGAGCCGGATTCGCGCGGCGCTCTCCGGAACTGACCTGACCACACCGATTCGCGCCGCTGTGGGCCGCATGATCGGCCGGCTGGCAATCGGCCGCGAGCAGGAGATCACCGAGGTGATCCTCGTCGGCAACACGGTCATGCATCATCTCTTTTCCGGACTGGACGTCGAGCCGCTCGCGCACGCGCCGTTTCGGCCTCCCCATCTTGAAGAGCAGTGTTTCAGGCCCGAACAACTCGGCTGGAAACTGCCCTCCTCCAGCCGGATTCGCTTTGCGCGCTGCCTCGGCGGCTTTGTCGGCTCCGACATTCTGGCCGGAATCGTCGCTGTCGGCATCGCCCGCAGTGAGGCTCTGATCGGCCTCATCGATCTGGGCACCAACGGCGAAATCGTCATCGGCAATCGCGAGCGGATCGTCTGCGCATCCACCGCCGCCGGGCCGGCATTTGAAGCCGGCTGCATTCGCATGGGCATGCGCGCTGTGGCGGGTGCCATTGCCCACGTTGCATGCGTGAACGGCAACATGCACGCCCAGGTCATCGGTGACGTGGCGCCCAGCGGCATCTGCGGAAGCGGCATTGTGGATGCGGTGGCTGCGGCACTCGAAACGGGCGCGGTTCTTCCCTCCGGCCGCATCGTGCAGGGCGCAAAAGCGGTGACGATTGCGCCTCCGGTGGTTCTGTATCAGTCGGACATCCGCGAACTGCAACTGGCCAAGGGCGCCATAGCGTGCGGATTCACGCTACTCCTGAAAAAGCTCGGCGCTTCCATGGCTGATGTACGCGCGCTCCACCTCGCCGGCGCGTTCGGCAATTATGTCCAGATCCGAAGCGCCCATGCGATCGGGCTGATCGATGTGCCGGAGTCGCTTGTGCACGCCGCGGGCAACAC
>DASSKX010000771.1:0-3912 GCA_035689925.1 Acidobacteriaceae bacterium | reverse complement strand
GGCCATCGCGCGGTGGTCCCGATCGGCAAAGGTCCTGAACGTCTTGTCGATGAACGGAATCAGCGCCTGCGTCATGTCGTCTTCGAACGCGCCCATGCGCTCCTGCATCACCTTCATCATCTCCGGCGATCCGAACGGCTTCCCCGTCAGGTCCGGAACCTGATAGCCCGCACGACTCGCATAGCCATTGGCCATGACCACGATCATGGGCTTCGTGCTTCCGCTCGCGATGAGGTTGTCGAGAATAAAGTTCGCTTTGCCTTGCCGGATCCATGCCGATTCGTCTTCCCCGCCCCCGTGCTGCAGATAAAGCACCGGGTAGCGGCTCTTCGCTGTGTCATAGCCTGGCGGCAGATAGACAACGGCGTGCCGCCACGTACCCGTTACGCTGGAGTGATACCAGACCTCGCGAACCTGCCCATGAGGAACATCCTGGGGCAGGTAATAGTCGGCTCCGGCCTCCGGCACTTCCACCGCGCTGGCCCACTTACTTCCGCCGAAGTATGCCGTGCTCCCCGGATCGCTCACCTCGGCTCCGTCGACGTTCAGTGTGTAATAGTGCAGGCCGGGGGCAAGCGGCGGCGTGGTGACGGTCCAGAAGCCGTCCGGCTGCTTTTCCATGTCCACCTTGGGGCCGCTCCAGAAATTCAGCTTTACATGCCCTGCGTCCGGCGCCTTGAAGCGGATCTGAACCCGCGACTGGCTGTCGACCTTCGGATACTGGGCGTCCAGAACATTGGAACTCGCGGGCTTAAAGTCGCCCTGTTCCTGCCCAAAACAGAGGCTCGCTCCCACAAGCATTGCCAGTGCAGCCATTTTCATTCGGTTGGCACCCCAATTTCGCGCTTTACTGGTCCAGTCGCCGGATCGATCGTTCGTGATCCAGGAAGGACGCAAGACGGTCACGCGCATATTAATCCACAGAATCCTCGTGCGGATAGTCGGATTTTTGCCAGTAATACATCGATTTACTTGATATATTGGCCCGCATGCGAACCACTCTTGACGAATGGGAGATCCTCCAGGCGGTTGTCCAGTTGGGCGGCTTCGCACCGGCGGCCAAACAGCTCAACCGTTCCCAGTCAACGATCAGCTATGCCATTGCCCGGCTCCAGGAACATCTCGGCATCAGGATGTTCGAGATCAAGGGCCGTCGCGCACACCTTACCGAACTCGGCCGCGTTCTGCTGGCCGACATCGAACCGCATCTGGCTGGATTTCACCAGGTTGAACACCGTGCCCATTGCCTGGCAAAAGGCGGCGAATCCGAGGTCCGGCTCTCGGTCGACTGCATCTTTCCCAACGAGCGCCTCTTTGCCGCGCTGAGCGAATTCTCCCGCCTTTATCCCTACGTTCAGCCGAAACTGCGACAGAACACGTTCCTTTGCGCCGACTCCGAATTCTCTGCTCACAATGCGCAGCTCTGCATCACCGGGCTGGTTTCTCGCGAGTTCTTCGCCAAGCCCATCCTGACCATCCGTATGGTCGCCGTCGCGCGGCATGACCACCCACTTCATGCACTCAAGCACAAGCTGAACCGCCCCGACCTGATCGAGCATGTGCTTGTCATTATTCAGAGCGCCGCGTCCGCAACGACCAGGCACCAACCGCGCGTCCCCGCCCAGCGAGTCCTTCAGGTCGCGTCCATCGATGCCGCGATTGACGGCGTCCGCAGCGGTCTCGGTTTCGCCTGGCTCCCGGCGTATCGCATTGAATCTCACTTAGCCAGTGGCGAACTGCTTCCGCTCCGACTCCCGGCCGGCGGCACGCGCGAGGTCCGCCTGAACCTGGTCTGCAGGAATCACAGTTCCCTGAGCCGAGAAGCAGACGTACTCGCCGACCTGCTCGGCTTCAACAGCGAACCCGACGTGGTTTGACTGTTTAAGCGCGCAATTCGGGTCCGTCAGGCGGCAAGGGCGGAGGAGCAGGTGTTTGCGATGACGATCCGGTCGCAGCCTCCGACGGCTGCGGCAACGCGAATTCCGCTACCAGCGGCAGGTGATCGGAAGCCACCAGGGCCGTCGGGCTGCGGTGGATCGACACGTCTTCGAGGCGCAGTTCGCGGTCGAAGTAAATATGGTCAAGCCGCAGCAGCGGAAGGAAGCCTGGAAACGTGTGCGGGCGACGCATCGGCATCTGCCCATGGGCGCTCTGGAAATGGGCAGTAAACATCCGCGATGCCAGACCGCGCGTCCACTCATTAAAATCGCCGAGCACGATGGTCCTGCCGGCAAGGTCGGGATCCGTGAAGAGCCGCCGTCGAAAAAGCTCGCGCGCCTGGATGCGGCGTTCGAAATATGCCGTCCCCAGATGCACGTTGAACAGATGAACGATAAAGCCTGAACTGTGCTCTACCTCCGCGTGCAGGCAGCCGCGCCGCTCCCGTCCGGGAACAGAGATGTCATGGTTCCGCGCCGCAAGGATGGGATAGCGCGAGAGCAGCACATTGCCATACGCGCCGCCCTGATGCCGCCGATTCTCGCCAATTTCCGCGTAGTATCCGAATTTTTCCGCAAGGTAGCGGGTTTGGTGATGATCCGCACGGCTGCTTTCGCGGGAGACGACTTCCTGCAGCGCGATCACGTCGGGGTTGATCTCGCTCAGAACGCGAAGAATGCGATCGGGACGAACGCGCCCATCCAGCCCACGAGACTTGTGGATGTTGTAGGTGACCACACGAAGACGGTTCGTTCCGTGTGGATGATTCGCCCTGGTCTGGAGTGCCTGAATGGGGTACCGCCGCTACTCACTATTATACGGCGATCGCGCCGCCGCTTCCCTCATCCCGCCGCGCTCGGAAAACAGGTAAACGTCTGCTCCGCAATCTGCCAATAGGGAACAAACGTGATGCCCGGAGATCCGCGCAGCCGAAAGTGCAGCGGCGAACCCGGCACGTCCTCCCACTCGCCGGCAGCGCGTTCTGGGTCGAAGCCCGCAGGTAGCTCCACCGCTGCCGAACCGAGCGCTGCGTACAGAAGAGGTCCGTACTCGAAGGAATAACGAGTTCTGCCCGGCAACTGATCCGCTCCTTCATACTGCTTCACCCGCAGTCCCATCGGAAGCCGAAATTCCAGCTGGTCTCCATCGCTCCAGGTCCGGTCGATGGTCGCGTAGCTGCCCGGCTGCCCTTCGGTGACCACCTTTCCGTTAATAGCCACTGGCATCGCCTTCATGGCCCACGACGGTGTACGCACGCGCAGCTTCAGACGAATCGACTTCGGCGTCGTCACCGTACAGGTCGCCTCTGGCGAAAAAGGAAACCGTGTGTTCATCGTCAGCTTCACCGGGACTCCCTGGCACCGCCACTCGATCGCCGATGGCTCGTACAAATTCACGTACAAACCGTCATCCGCCACCGAATAGATATGCTCAGGCAGCGACCCGATCATCCGGGTTCCCTGCCCCTCGCAGCAGGTGTTGTGTCGCGTGGCCTTTTCCTTCTGCCCTTCAAGAATGGTGTGATAACGCAGCCCGTACCCGCCGTCCTGATTGGCAAGCGCCACGTTGTAAATCGACTTCTCAATCTCCGCTGCAAATCGCTCCTGCTCTGGATGCAGCAGCTGAAAACGCTGGCTCAGAAACACCCAAAAGCTGCTTCCACACAGCTCACCCAGTTCCTCATGCAGAAAATTGCTGTCCGGAGGATCCCGGCGAAACTCGATGATCGAAATACTGCCGCCCGGCTGTTGCCAGTGCTGCCGATACATCTCCCATCCGCCGAGCACAGCGTCGTAATAACGCTGTTCGCCCGTAGCTCGATACAGATCGAGATACGCTTCCAGATCGGTCAACAGATAGCAGTGAGGGCGATCGTACGGATATTGCCAAATCTGTCGAGGATCGCGCCTGGCCAGCCCGTCGAGCCATGCGTTTTCCTGGAAATACCTCTGAATCACCTGCACATCCGCCGGC
>DASSKX010000770.1:0-3224 GCA_035689925.1 Acidobacteriaceae bacterium | reverse complement strand
CCACGTGCAGGGTGATGAAATCCGAGAGCGAGAACAGCTCTTCGGCGGAAACGAGACGGATGCCGTTTTCACGGGCAATCGAAGCCGACACGAACGGATCATGGCCCAGCAACTCCATGCCGAAGCTGCGGGCGCGGCGCGCCACTTCAATGCCGATGCGGCCTAGTCCGAGAATGCCGAGCTTCTTGCCGCGCAGTTCGCCACCCTGAAGCGACTTCTTCTCCCATTTGCCGGCGTGCATCGTGTCGTTGGCTCGGGGAATCTGCCGCGCGAGGCCGATCATGAGACCGATGGCCAATTCGGCGACCGCGATCGCGTTCGCGCCGGGTGTGTTCATCACCACGATGCCGCGGCGGGTCGCCGCATCGGCGTCGATGTTGTCCACGCCAACGCCGGCGCGGCCGATCACGCGCAGCTTCGGCGCGGCGGACATCAGCGTGTCGTCTACCTGAACCGCCGAGCGCACTACCAGCGCGTCGGCATCGGCCAGCGCTTCGGGCAGGTTCTTCACCTGATCGTGAGTGAGCACGTTCCAGCCGGGCTCCGCCTGGAAGACCGCCAGAGTTGCGGGAGACACTTTTTCCGCCAGTACGACTTTCAAGTTCACTCCTTTAAGTTTGGTCAGAGTAGGTCCAGGAATTGCTCCACGGTCAGGCCTGCAGCGCGAATCAGCGCTCTCAGTGTGCCGACCGACAGCTCCCGATGCTGCGGGATGGAAAGATTGGCTCTTTCTCCGGGTTTCGTCATTACAAGGTGGCTACCCATTTGGCCCATCGTCTGCCACCCTGCCCGTGCGAACGCCCTTGCTGCTTCTTTCCCCGATATGTTGGCTAACTTTCCCATGCCGGGTGCAAGATCGATGCTTCCGGCTCAGACCGCTACGACGATCGGAGGCTCGTCGCTCGCCGGCAGTTTGCGCACAGCTTTTTGATCCTCCGCCCATAACCATGCCGTGATCGCTTCGCGGATGTTCTCCAGCGCTTCTTTTTCGTCGCGGCCCTGTGAAACGCAACCGGGCAGCGCAGGACAGTCAGCAACGACCCAACCGTCCTCGGCGTGCTCCAGCTTCACATGGAAGATCATGCAACCTCCAGCGAATCGATTCTACGACGCTTGGGGCCGTGCTCCTGCCAGTAATCGCTGCCGGCAGGAGCATGTGCTAGGCCTTCACCAGCTCAGGTTCCAGCGCCTTCGTCGTGGCCGGCTTGCCGCTGCGATCCGCAAAAACCTGCTGCGCCGCCGCCAGCCCCTTGCCGAACGCAAAGCCGGGCAGGTTGAGCTTCGATGCGGCCACCTGCTCGAGCGCGCCGATGATCGCAACCGTGTCCATGTAGTCGAACAAGCCGATGTGAGCGATGCGGAAGATCTTACCCTTCATGTCGCCCTGGCCGTTCGTCACGATGGCCGCGAAGCGGCTCTTCAGCTCCTTCACGATCACGCCGGAATCAACCCCGGCCGGAGCCACCACCGCCGTCGCAGCCGCCGAGTAATTCCCTGGTCCAAACAACTCGAGGCCCAGCGCCTGCACGGCAGCCCGTGTCATCGCCGCGCACGTCTCCGCGTTATCGATGAGCGCATCGCGTCCTGCGGCGAGATCGCCCCCGCCCTGGGCAGCAATGTAGTCGAGCGCCGCGCCCAGCGCAGCGATCAGCGCGACCGCCGGCGTGTAGCTCGACTCGCCCTTCTGCGCGTTCTTCCGTTCCTTGCGCAGATCGAAGTAGTACCGCGGATTCTTCGAAGTCTCAGCAGCCTTCCACGCGCGGTCGCTCAGGCTCAGGTACGCGAGCCCGGGCGGAATCATGACGGCCTTCTGCGAGCCGCCGATGATCACGTCCACGCCCCAGCCGTCCACGTCGAGACGCGTCGTCCCCAGGCCGGTGATCGCATCGACAATCAGCAGAGCCTGGCTGCCCGTGCTCTTCAGCAGCCGCGCAATGCCTTCCACGTCGTGACGAATCGCCGTCGAAGATTCCGTTGCTTGCACGAAAACCGCTTTCGTGTCCGGACGCAGCGCCGCCTTCACCTCATCCAGCGAAAACGTCTCGCTGTAGGGCTTGCTCAGCAGATCCACCTGGCAGCCGAAGGCCTTCGCCAGCGCCTCCCAGCGCTCGCCGAATTTCCCGGCAGACAGAACCAGCACGCGGTCCCCGGGCGACGTCAGATTCGAGACGGCGGCTTCCATAGCGCCCGTCCCGGACGAGGCGAGCAGCAGCACATCGTTCCTGGTGCCGACGAAGGTCTTCAGCTGGTTCAGCACGCGCTCGTACAGGGCGCGAAATTCGGGCGTGCGGTGGTGGATATCCGCGGCAGCCATCGCGAACTGCGCGGCGGGCAGCAGGGGAGTCGGGCCCGGCGTAAACAACCTGGTTTTACGAATCATGATGGCGTGTCCTCACTCCTATTTTAGCCGCCGCTGCGGACGCGGATTTCTCTCTATAATTGAAAGGCTTGGGAGAGGCCCCGATGGAACTGACGAAGCAGGTGGATCACGACATGATTGCCGCGATGAAAGCGCGCGACCTCGAGCGCACGTCCACGCTGCGCATGGCAAAGGCGGCACTCAAGAATCGCGAGCTGGAGAAGCGCTCGGCGCTCACCGATGCCGAGGCCCAGCAGGTTTTTGCGACCATGATCAAGCAGCGCAGGGAATCCATCGAGCAGTTCCAGAAGGGCAACCGCCCCGAACTGGCCGCCAAGGAAGCGCGCGAGATTGTGGTCATCGAGAGCTACCTGCCCAGGAACCTCGGCGAAGACGAGCTGAAGAAGGTCGTCGATGAGGTCATCGGCGCCGGCACCTTCGGTCCCCGCGACATGGGTCCGGCAATGAAAGCCGTGCAGGCGCGCATCGCGGAACTCGGCCAGCGGGCCGATGGCAGGCAGGTCAGCGATCTGGTCAAGGCCAGGCTGGCGGGGTCTACTGCCGGTCCACAGTGACCTTCACAAAAACCCCATCCGGCAATTCACCCTCAATCAGGTGGATCACGCCGCCCTTCGTGTACCCCTTCAGCACCTTGGGCGGCTCCGGACGTTGCGCCCGCGCAGGAGCAGCCCCGTTCTGCACCGGACTCCGCCCCATCCCGCGATCCATCGCCAAATTCGCCAGCCGGTCCGCCTTCTGATTCTTCCCCCGCAGCACATGCTCGATACGAAACGCCTCCAGCTGCGCGATCCGGCGCTTCGCCTCCTCATACAGCGGGCGCAGATCCGGACTGTTCACCTTGTAC
>DASSKX010000769.1:0-2116 GCA_035689925.1 Acidobacteriaceae bacterium | reverse complement strand
ATGCGCATCGGCTTTGGCGCTGCGCGTCAACGTGAACGCCTTCCCGCAAGCCAGCGAACATCCCCCTGCGCACCCGAACGCTCCCGTCGCAGTCTCCTCGAAGGTCATGGCTGGGCAGAGAATTAGCGGGCCAATTCCTGTCTACCCACCAGAAGCGAAGAAGGCGAGAATCCAGGGCACGGTTCTCATTGACGTTGTCATCAGCAAAGAGGGCAGCGTATTGAGCCCGGAGGTGACCTCAGGGCCGAAGGAGCTGCGGGATTCAGCTCTTGACGCTGTGCGCCAATGGAAGTACAAGCCCTTCCTGCTCAACGGAGAGCCGGTCGAAGTGAAGACGACCATCCACGTCGTTTACACGCTGAAGAAATAAGTCCATGACAGCGCCGGGCAGGGAAGTGCCCGGCGCGTTCCCGCGTCCTGGGGTCATTGTGCCGCTCGCACCGCATCGGCCAGTGCGCGCAACTCGCCTGGATCCACATCGCTGATCGCGATCGTCTCCAGATCGCCGGTCGTGAACCCAATCACGTGGAACCCGGCCCAGGAAAGTTGTATCGCCTGTGCGGTGCGTGTTCTCTGTTCAACAAAGACCGACGCGCGATGCCGCCCGATGCTGAACAGCAGCTGCGCCACCGGCCGATCGCCCAAATACGCGAGGTTCGCTCCGTCGAGGTGCATATCGGCAGGCAGAGTCTCCGGCAGATTGAAGCTGAACGGCAGCTTGCCCTGGAACCATGGCTTCACCGTATGCCGGTCCGACGAAACCACCTGCGGCGGCGCATTGGAAGCAAGCATCGCGATATGCAGATCCCTTGCTTCAGCGGCCACTGCCATCTCTGCGTTGTTGATGCCGCTCCGCTGCGTGCGAAGCTGCATCACCGTCCAGCTCAGCAGAACCAGAAACATTGCCGCCGCCGCGACCCATCCGGAAAACGCGCTCCAGTTGCGGCGTGCATGCGCTGAGGAAGCCCGCGCTGCGGCCGCGGTGCGGGCCTCCCCGGCAACGATCTTCTTGAGGCGCTCCTCGCTGGCCGCGGTCATGGTGTAACGATGGCCCGATTTGCCGATGGACGACTTCAGCAGCCAGGTATCCACCAGCGTCGAAGCGCACGGCAGGCATGTATCCACATGCTCCCGGGCGGCGGCCGCCTCTTCCGCAGGCAGTTCGCCGTCGGCAAATGCGCTGAGCGTCGCAGGCGTCAGATGATCCGTCATCGGCCCACCTCTCGCGTTGGTTTCCACTGCGACTGCAGTTCCTTCCGCACGAAGGCGCGGGCGCGCGCGACGCGCGACATTACGGTGCCGATCGGAATCCCCACCACCATGGCAATCTCCCTGTACTTCATCTCTTCCACGTCGCACAACAGCAGCACCTCCAGCAGCGGAGGCGGCAGTTTCTCCATCGCGGCATGCAGCGCATCCGCATCGCGCATCCGGATCACCTCGGCCTCAGGCGTACGCCGGTTCACGATGCTCTCCGGAACCGTGCTGTCTTCTTCCAGTTCTTCTTCCAGCGCGACGGTGCGCATCGCGGCCAGTCCACTGCGCGAGGTGAGATACGCGTTGCGGAGGATGCGAAAGATCCATGCCTTGAAATTCGTGCCCGTCTCGAAGCTCTCGAATCCGCGCAGCGCCTTCAGCAGCGACTCCTGCACCAGATCCTCGGCGGCCGCCGCATCGCGCGTCAGCCAGCGAGCCAGGTTGTAGAGCGAAGGCAGCAGAGGCAGCGCCAAATCGGCAAAGGATGGGGCTGCCGCTTCGTTCTCGCGATTCTTCTGCCGCCACCGAAGCAGCACCATGATCCTCCTGCTGAAGAGAACAGCCGCAGCCCCAAAATATTCCCCCGCCCGTCGGGAATAGTTTCCCGGAATCTCCGTTTTCGTCCGTGGAGGAAGAATTCGTGAAGCATACTCGCCCGCAGCACTCACCCGAAAGCCACACCCGCAGCGAATCC
Organism: Acidobacteriaceae bacterium; assembly: GCA_035689925.1. Lineage (GTDB taxonomy): Bacteria > Acidobacteriota > Terriglobia > Terriglobales > Acidobacteriaceae > Palsa-343. The sequence goes on along the minus strand of DASSKX010000769.1, from coordinate 165 downwards.
GCTCCCGCTCCTGAGAACCAGGACGGTATTGACCGTCGAGGCTTCCTCAGTTGCATGGCATGGGCCGGAACCGGCCTGATCTGGACGATGGTGGGCGGCGTCCCCACCTCGAAGCTCTTTGCCGCAACCGGCGCCGGCCCGGACGCGACGGCCCACGGCGGTTTC
>DASSKX010000768.1:0-2700 GCA_035689925.1 Acidobacteriaceae bacterium | reverse complement strand
GTTGGATTCCGAGTGCCTGGTACCGATTCGCCCACTGCAGTGAGCGGGAAACTACTGGGCGGTCCAGCCGCCGTCCATCGGGAAGGAGGCGCCGGTCATGTTTGAGGCGGCGGGCGAGCAGAGAAAGAGCGTCATCGCGGCGATGTCGTCGATGGAGGTGAAGCGCTGCGAGGGCTCCTTTTCCTGGAGCATCTGACAGGTGGCTTCGTCTTCGGAGATGTGGCGCTCCGCTGCACGGTCCTCAATTTGCTTTTGCACCAGCGGCGTGAGAACGAAGCCGGGGCAGATGGCGTTGCAGGTGATGCCCCGCATTGCGTTTTCCAGAGCCACCACTTTGGTCAGGCCGATGAGGCCGTGCTTCGCAGCGACATACGCGGCCTTATGAACAGACGCGACGAGGCCGTGGACTGAAGCGGTATTGATGATGCGTCCAAATGCGCGGCGCTGCATGCCGGGCAGCACAGCGCGGATGGTGTGAAACGCGGACGACAGATTGACGGCGAGGATTGCGTTCCAGCGATCGACGGGGAAGCTCTCGGTGGGCGCGACGTGCTGGATGCCGGCGTTGTTGATGAGGATATCGACTGAGCCGAAGCGCTCTTCGGCATCGCGGATCAGCTGTGCGCACTGCTCGGGATCGGCAAGGTCGGCCGGGTGGAAGAAAACCTCGATGCTGTGCTGCTGGCGCAGACGCCGGGAGAGAGACTCGGCTTGTTCCGGCGTGACGATGCCGTTGATGACGAGACGGCAACCGGCGGCGGCGAAGGCTTCTGCCATGCCGAGACCGATCCCCGAGGTGGATCCGGTGATGACGGCGGTCGCATTGCGAAGATTCATGCCGGGCGCTCCTCGCGCGCCGGCAGGCACCGAGCGGCAAAGTCGTTGATGAGATTGGCGACAGCCGTGGCACCGCCATCGCCGAGGATCATCGTGTAGTGGGTGCTGTCGGGGATCAGGTGTTCTTGCATCTGCGGGATGCAGGCGCGCATCTCCTCCACCATTGCATCGGAGAACAGCGGCGGACTGCCTGGGACGAAGCCTGCTGACGCGCGAAGCATGAGCACGGGAACGCGGAGCTTTCGGCAGCGGCCGATGATGCGCTCGCGGTCGAGGCCCTCCATTAGATCGGCGCGGACGCCGTCTTCGGAGGCTCGGGGGCGCAGCACGGGCGGCACACCGTCGATCTCGTAATCGAGGAAGGCTTCGATCCAGGGGCTCCAGGCCTCAGGAGGAAAGTGCGGCTGGGCGCGCCAGAACTGGCGGTAAGCTTCACGGGAAGGATACGTCTGGCGGAGCTGATTGATGCGCAGGGTGAGCGCCGCATCGAGGTTCTGCTGCGAGCCGGAGCCGGCGATGATGGGCGCGTAACCGCCGTCGATGAGGACCAGGCCCGCAACGAGTTCCGGCGCCTGTTCGGCCAGTGCGGTCGCGACGAATCCGCCCATGGAGTGGCCGAGGATAACGCTGGGGCCAAGATCCATGCTGCGCATGGCGGCGGCCACGTCGGCTGCGTGCTGCGCCATGCCGTAGGGTGCGGGTGGCTTATCGGAGCGGCCGCGTCCGCGCAGATCGAGGGCGAAGAGGGCGCGGCGACCAGCCAGTCGCTCGGCGATGCCCACGAAGGTGACGTAGGAAGCAGTGAGGCCGTGCAGCGCGAGAAGGGGCGAGCCGCGGCCCGGCCAGTAGCCGAATGCGAGCTGAATACCGTCGCCGGCAACAAACCCCTGCGCCTCGCGCGTCGTTCTCACATCTGCTCGATCTTGGTCAGCAGCCATAATGCTTGCCTCGGCAGCGGGTGAACAGGTTCGACTTTGGGCAATCAGGCGTCTCAAGTCGGTGGCGGCCTGTTGCCCAGGGCTCACGATCCGTACAGATTCCGGTTGAGGAATGCGTTGCGGAACTTACCGCCGGCATCATATTCCCGCGCGAGCCCTTCGAAGTCGGCGAGTCGCTCGTAGCGGGCCTCCAGATAGTCTGGCGACAGAGTGAAGAGCTTGCCCCAGTGCGGCCTCACGTCAAAGGGCTTCAGTTTCACCTCGATCTGCGGCAGGATCTGCTTCACTGCCGGCCACTCCGGCTTCCAGGTGAAGTGCAGCGTCAGCGAGCGGCGCCGGTGCGCCGTGCTCATCCAGAGTTCATCGGCATCGACGGTGCGGAACTCCGTCACGAACAAGTGCGGTGTGATTGCATCGCGCAGCTCCTCCACCGCGCGGATCGCCTCGTACCCTCGCTCCAGTGGGACGAAATACTCCGTCTGCAACTCCTGCCCACTCGACGGCGTAAAGTTCATCCGGAAGTGCGGCAGCCGCTCGTACCACGGGCCGGGAATTCCAAGCTGCTCGGTGCAGGCCTCGGCATCGTGTCCGATGATGGGGTGCATCTTCGCGGCTGCCCGGCGCGCCCCGAAGAACTCCGCGCCAAGCGGGTGCGTATAGGTGCGATCGGTGCGCCGCTTGATCCAAACCTGAGTGGCGCGGCCTTTCTGCCAGTCGGTAAAGAGGCTCACGCTGTAACCGCTTGCGAAGACGTCCTCGAGATGATGCTCCAGCACGGCAAAGGGGAGGTCGAGGTACACCGTCTGCGCGACCTGGTACGTCGGCTGCACATCGAGCGTTATATGCGTCAGGATGCCCAGCGCTCCCAGATGAACGACGGCTCCGCGGAACCGGTCGGCATCCTGTGCGCGCGACAGGCGCACCA
>DASSKX010000767.1:0-3122 GCA_035689925.1 Acidobacteriaceae bacterium | reverse complement strand
CTCAGGCCATGGGGCCGGTGGGAATCCGACGGCCGTGGCAGTGGTTTCCGATCTGATCTCGCTGGCGCACGGTTCGCGCCCCGTCGACCTGCCGAGCCGGCCAACGCGACTAACGGGCGAGTTCCAGCTGCGGCACTATATCCGCTTCGTCGTCAAGGATGCGCCCGGCATTGTGGCGGAGATTGCTGGAGCGTTGGCGGCGGAGCACATCAATATTGACGCCCTCTTCCAGCGCCCCGGGTACGAGAAGACGAACCTGCCGTTTGTGGTGACGGTCGAGCGCTGTGCTGCATCGGCGCTGCGGCGAGCGCTGGACCGGGTGCAGGGTGCAGCGTGGCTGGCCCAGCCGCCGCTGGATATGCCGATTCTGGTGGAGTAATCACCGCAGAGAAGACAGAGAGCACAGAGCGGCAGGCAAACCGCAAGTCACACGGCGATTGCCAGATGGCTGACGGCGTTCAGCAGAAAGTCAGGGCCCTCCAGCGGCGGAATGGCTTGGTGAAACAGCTGCAGCTCGAAGCCTGGCCGGCGCGCTCCTTCCATGAGCAGCAGCCGGCTCGAGGGGCTGTGGCGGCGAACCGAGCTGGCCAAATGCACGAGGCGGGGCAGTTCGATGCTGCTGCAGAAAATCCAGAGACGCGGTTCCGGGGAGCGAGCCCATTGTTCCGCTTCCTCTGGCATTAGGGAGCGGACGGAGAGCTCCGACTGGCTGGAGAGCACGTTTTCGCGGCGGCGCAGAATTTCCGGGTCGCGCCCGACAGAGATGATGGTCAGCGGAGCGAGCGGCTTCGGGCTTTTCTCTGGTGTGCGAAACTTAAGAACCTTCTTGTTCTGCATAGGGCCCCTTCCACGTCATTCGCCGGGACGAGTGAAGGATCGGCGGGAGCACGCGGCTCGTCCACTCGAATAACGTACGGCGGCTCGCGGCGGCCCTGAAGCGTCAACCGATGCCAGGATGAAATGGCAATCAGGGCAATGCAATTCGCGGCCTGGATACACTCAACCCAGATGTTTCCGACCGTCATCGCCACCCTCACGACACTGCTGACGTTCGCCGGATTCGGCTTCTACACGGTCGCTATCTGGAGCGCGCGGGCATGGCTGCGGCGCCGCCGCTTCCCTGCGGGCTTCGCGCCGGGCGTTAGCCTGCTGAAGCCGCTGCGCGGTGTTGATCCGGGCATGTACGAGGCCTTCGCCAGCCACTGCCGCCAGCAGTATGAGGGCGAATACGAGATTCTGTTCGGCGTTTCAAGCTTCGAAGATCCGGCGGCGGTACTGGTGCGGCGGCTGCAGACGGAGTTCCCGGAACGCAGGATCGACCTGCTGCTCTGCCCTGAGGTGCTCGGCCCGAACGGCAAGGTGAGTAACGTAGCGCAACTGGTGCCGCATGCGCGCTTCGACCACCTCATCATCAACGACAGTGACATTCGCGTCGGGCCCAATTATCTGACGCAGGTGATGGCTCCGTTTGCCGACACAAGCGGCGGACAGCCGGTTGGGCTGGTCACGGCACTCTATCGCGGGCGAGCGCACGCCACGCTCGGATCAAAACTGGAGGCGCTGGGGCTCGCGACGGATTTTGCTCCAGCGGTGCTGACGGCGCGCTATCTGGAGCGCGGGCTGCATTTCGGGCTGGGATCGACGCTGGCCGTCTCGCACACCGCACTGGAAGCGATCGGCGGCATGGCGACGGTGGTCGAGTACATCGCGGATGACTACGAACTTGGATTGCATGTGCACCGCGCCGGTTATCGCGTGGAACTGTGCGACGCAGTGGTCGAGACGGCTGTTCCTGCCTACCGATTCGGCGATTTCTGGGATCATCAGCTGCGCTGGATGCGCACCGTCCGCGAATCCCGCCCGTGGGGATACTTCGGCTCGGTCTTGTCCAATCTGCTGGCCTGGGCGGTTCTGAATCTGATCGCGTCCGGCGCCAGCCTGCCGTCCGTTGCGCTGTTCCGCCTGGCGCTTCTGTTTCGCACGTCGCTGGCATTCGGCGTCGGTGTCGGCATTCTCGGCGATCAGCAGGTGGTCCGGGACTTCTGGCTAATTCCCATCCGCGACCTGCTGACGCTGGTGCTCTGGGCGTGGAGCTACGCCTCGAACGCCGTGAAGTGGCGTGGCGAGGAGTTCGTGGTGCGCAAGGGAAAGCTGGTTCGCAGGACGCCGGAAGCCGTGGCGGCCTCGACGGCGCCTGCGATGGAGAAGAACCGGAGTTAGTGGCCCGACGGCGGTACGTATTCCTTGGGCAGAGCCGCCCCTTCGCCGAAGAAAAACTGATCCATCTGCTCGACAAGAAACTCCTGAGCCTGGGGCGTCCAGGGTTGCAGCCGGTACTCGTTCAGCAGCATCTTCTGCCGCTCGACCCACTCGTTCCAGGCCTTCTTCGAGACGTTGTTATAGACCTTGTGGCCAAAGTCGCTGTCGAACGGAGGCTCGTCGAGACCCTCCATCTCCTGCTTGTAGCGTGAGCAAAAAACCATGTGCGGCATCGTCGTATCTCTTTGGTCATTGTAACCGGGGCCGGCATTATTTCTGCTGAGTCCCGCGGCCAGCTATGGGCAACCTGTTGTGCGGTTTACGATTCGGAGAGTCTGGGCGACGCTTTCAGGAATTGTCGTCGCACGATGAGGTGCTCGTTATCGCCGCCGCAGCTCCGTTTAGAATCGGTCACAAGATTCCCAATCCCACGATGCAGAAAGCCTCAGAATGATCAGGTACCCCGGGCTGAAGTGGTGGCCTCTGTTCGCGCTGGCCCCGCTGGCCTGGGCGGCGCACGCACAATCGGATCAGGACGCCCGGGCCATTGTCCGGAAAGTCGTCGACAATGAGATTCGGTTTGAAGCGGCCGATCACAGCCGCTGGATGTACAAGGACTCCTACAAGTCTCCGACGACGAATACGGTGAAGCTGGTGATCCAGTGTCCCGAGGCGAACCTGTCGCAACTGATCGAGATCGACGGCCATGCACCGAGCGCTCAGGACCGCCAGACGAACCTGAACCGCGTTCAGCAACTGATCAGCGATCCGGCGCTACGGGCAAAGCAACGCCGGGCCGAAGCGCATGATGGCCAGCAGGCCGACGAGTTGATGAAGCTGCTGCCGAACGCGTTCATCTGGCA
>DASSKX010000766.1:0-4767 GCA_035689925.1 Acidobacteriaceae bacterium | reverse complement strand
CTCCCTGCACGAAGCGGCGCCCCAAATCGTAAGGAACATTTGCGAAACACTGGAGTGGGCGGTAGGTACCGTGTGGCAACTGGACAAGAGGGAAGGAGTCCTGCGTTCCGTCGATACCTGGAACATACCAACGGCGAACGTAGGCGAATGGGGTCTCCGAATACCCGATCAGGCAGATCAGCTTGAATGTGGCACCCTAGCTCCAATTCTTTCTGGTGAGCGCGCGGGGCGAGGAGGCGCACTGTGTCTTCGAGGGTGTCGCGCAGGTCGAATTCTCTTTTGTCGAGTTCGAACTTCCGGGCTTCGATCTTTGAGAAATCAAGCAGGTCATTGATCAGCGTGAGCAGGGCGTCCGCCGAATCCCTGATCGTGCCGAGGTATTCGCGCTGCTCGCCGGTGAGTGGAGTGCCCAACGCAAGCTCGGTCATCCCAACGATCGCATTCATCGGCGTGCGAATCTCGTGGCTCATGTTGGCGAGGAACTCGCTCTTCGCCTTCGTCGCCTCTTCCGCCACTTGTTTTGCCGATTCCAGATCGCGCGCATAGAGCCGCAGCGCAGCTTCCGCCTCCGTACGCTCGATGAACTGGCCGATTTGACTACCGACTGCGGACAAAAGATTAAGCAGCTTCGTATCGGGTCGCCGGATTTGGTGACTAAAGAACTCGAGTACCCCGAGCACTTCACCGCCGAGCAGAATTGGAAAGCCAAACGCACTGTGCAGACCTTCTCTTGAGGCAATCGGAGCGCGAGGGAAGTTGGGGTCTGTGGGCACGTCCTCGATCCAAAGGGCATCGGCCTTTTCCCAGACACGTCCGGGCAGACCAACGCCGCGATCCAAGGTGAGGGAGCGCGTTAACGCCGAGAATTCGCTTACGTTCGCCGTTGGTATGTTCCAGGTATCGACGGAACGCAGGACTCCTTCCGTCTTGTCCAGTTGCCACACGGTACCTACCGCCCACTCCAGTGTTTCGCAAATGTTCCTTACGATTTGGGGTGCCGCTTCGTGCAGGGAAGGTGATTCCGCCAGCACTTTGGTGACGGAGTATTGAGCGCGCAGAAGGTCCTCGTCGCGCTTCATCTCAGTGACATCACGACCGGTTGCGTAAAAAAACTGTCCGTCCGCCGGCGCCGCCGCGGTCCAAACAATCCATCGAAAGGAGCCGTCTTTCGATCGGCACCGATTCCGGAAGCGCATGGTTCTGTAGCCGTGAAAAACCTTGGTGGCCTCCGCGATCGTTGCGTCCTGGTCATCCGGGTGGACCAGGTTGATCCAGGGCTGCGTCAGCAACTCCTCTTTTGTGTAGCCGAGAAGATCCGTCCACGCCTGGTTCACTCGCGTGAAATATCCGTCGAGGCCGGCCACACAGATCAGGTCAAGAGCAAGATCGAGCAACTCTGTGACCTCAGATGTGGGCGCAGTTGGTCCCAATGGCGAGTGTGCGGACATATCCGGTCTCCGAGACTGAGCAGTCTACGCCTCAGCTCATGTTGACGCCACCTGCAGTGGGACATAGTATTCAGCCATTCCGATCGCGATGATTGGGGAGGCGCGGTTATGTCCGACCAAACCCCGGCTCGACGCAGAATCCTGATTGCGGACGATGATGCGGCAACCCGGCGAGCGGTCGCGAGACTCCTTGAGAACGCTGGGTTCGAGGTATCAGAAGCGGCAGATGGCAATGCTGCCCTGAGCGCCATTCAGGCGAAACAGTACGACCTCGTATTCCTGGACGTTTGGATGCCTCACCTTTCGGGACTTGAAGTGCTGGCGCACCTTCGCACCGGGACAAATCGGCCTAAGGTCATTGTGATGACCTCCGACGCAACGTCCGAGACTCTCCTGCGCGCGGTGAAGGAGCAAGCGTACGACTACGTGAGCAAACCCTTTCCTCCCCGCCAGGCTGTGGAACTCGCGCAACGCGCACTTTCCGCCGATGGGGAGCCGGCCATAGAAGTCTTATCCGCCCGACCGCACTGGGTTGAACTCCTGATTCCATGCACACGGGAAGCCGCCGAGCGGATGCAGACCTTCATGATGAAGTTGGAGGCTGATCTTCCGGTAAGTGTGCGTGAAACGATCGCTTCCTCCTTTCGCGAACTGCTGCTCAACGCAGTCGAATGGGGTGGTCAGTTCGATCCCAATCGAAAAGTACGGATCGCTTCTGTCCGCTCGTCGCGAATGCTGATGTTCCGGATCGCCGACCCGGGCCCCGGTTTTTCCTTCGAGAAGCTCTCTCATGCTGCCGTCGGCCAGCCAGAATCGGAACCCATCGCCCACATGTCCGTCCGTGAGGAACGCGGGATTCGGCCCGGTGGATTCGGAATCCTGATGACAAAGGCCAGCGCCGATGAACTGCTGTATAACGAGGCGCAGAACGAGGTCATGTTCATCAAGTATCTTGATGACGCCAATGCCATACCGGCGAAAACGGAGGGATGAATCGACTCGCAGCTTTCCGTTTCGTGCGATTGAGAGGCGAATCGGGAGTCGTGGTCTGATCGCAGGGAAGACAGCTGGACCTTTCGCCCACCTGGGTGCAGAAACGGAAGGCGAACAGCGCGAGCCGCTCAACTGCCGAAGCCTACGACCTGTCATTTCGAGGCTTACGTTTCATCGCCAGCAGGGAAGAGATGTCCTGGTTCCACCCGCCGCTCCAACTCTGCATACAATAGCTAAACCCCCATGGAGTCCCCCCTCATCGCCGGCAAGAGCGGTTTGAGCTCTCGAATGTTTAGTCGAACCAGGTATGTCCTGATCGCGGCACTTTCATCAACGCTGATTTTGTGTCTGATCCTCTCATGGACCACGCGTGGTGTGGTGTCGAATGCTGCCAGCCTTCACCAGGCGAACGCCGATGGCAGCACAATCGTCGATGTGAGTCCCTGGGAAACGGCCCAGGCGCTGGCGTCGCTCGCAGTGACCGCTGAGGAGCAAGACTACGCCCGCCAGGCTGAGCATCTCGCCGACCATGACGTTGACCAGGCCTTCGCTGCGGCTCTTCGCTCAGCCCAGTTGCAGACGCGGCACGCGACACTCAGCGGTAAGGCACAGGCGATACAACAACGAATTGTGCAACTCAAACAGGAAGTTCTTCAGGACCAGGCCGCGGTCGATCGATTGAAATCGGCGGCCGGTTCAGGGCCCAAGCCCTCAGGTGGCGCGGCTCCTCTGTCGCCCACTCCAGTCGAGGTTGAGGTTGCCGAGGCACAACTCGGCCTCGACAAGGACGAGCTCAGCGACGCGCAACGAGACCTGGCACATGAAACCGGGGATTTGAGCGTCCGGATTCAGCAGGAGCTCGCAGCACGCGAAGCCTCCATGCGCCAGTACGACAGCGAGCAAAACGGCGGCGGGCAAATAGCAGTCGTTTCCGCCGAGACTCACGGAACACTGGCCAGTCGAATCAATGCCTGGCTTAACCAGCGAAGCCGCCATGCGATGCTCGCGCAGGCACAGGCGCAAGCCGAAAATGACGTGCGCGCGCTCACCCTTGACTACAACAGCATCGACACAAAGATGGACCACGAGAGCGGCTCCGGAATGCGAGGTTCGCTGAGTCTCGCCGATTTGCAGGACCGCACCACCCAGCGCCAGATCCTGTCGATCATCGACGACCGGATTCAAACGGAACGGCAGCTCGCTGAAGTTTATGAGAAATGGGCCGCGCAGGTGATCCTGCAGCACCGCATCGTGCTGCACCTTATCCTGCAATCCTTTGAGTTCGTCCTTCTCATCGTGCTCGGCATGATTCTGGGGGGTGCAGCCCTGCGCCATCTGCTGGCCCATCCCGCGCTGGAGCGCAGACAAGCGGAGACTTTGCGCACCATCAGCGAAGTGGCGATCCAGGTGATTGGCGTCCTGCTCATCGTGCTCGTGTTTTTTGGCCCACCCAGAGAGACCACAACGATGATCGGCTTAACTACCGCGGCACTGACGATCGCGCTTCAGGACTACATCATCGCCTTCCTGGGGTGGTTCTTTCTCGTGGGTAAATATGGAATCCGCGTCGGCGACCTGGTTGAGATCAACGGAGTCGGCGGCGAGGTGGCCGAGGTAGGTCTGATCAGCACCACGCTGCTCGAGACCAGTGGCCTGATGGACAAAGACATTCCGACCGGTCGGCGTATCTCGTTCCTCAACGGCTTTGCCATTCGTGGGCAATATTTCAACTTCTCAACCGAAGGCCAGTGGCTGAGAGACGAGATCACGATCAACGTACCTGCCGACCTGGACATTCAATCTCTTGCAAAGCAAGTCGAGGTCATGGTGAGCGAAGAAGCCGGCGAAAACGCCCGCCTCGCCGAAAAAGAGTGGAAGCATGCTTCGCGCACAGGCCGGTTGAGTCGCCTGAGCGCCGCCAGCACGGTCAATCTTCGGCCTTCCGGCTCCGGGATTGACATTCAGGTGCGCTACGTCACCCGTGCTCCCGAGCGTTCTGAAATGCGCGCGCGGTTGTATCGACGTGTGATCGAATTGCTTCATGAGAAGCACCGTCCGGCAGTCCCGGCCATCGGCTGAATTGAGGTGACGCCTACGGACGTGAATACCCGGGCTCCCTCTTCGAGTTGTTTCGGGCTGGCAGCGAACACAGCTCTTCGACCGCCACCAGGCGTGGAGCCGATGAGTGACTATCGCCAAAACGACGGCACCCGGAATAAGATTGCCACCTTCGTGTGAGGTTTCCGCAGTCCCTCGTGGGTCGCTTCATGCACGACGCGATCCACTCAAGGGTCGAGGTTCCATCGTGCGTGCCGTCATGGTGCTG
>DASSKX010000765.1:0-4792 GCA_035689925.1 Acidobacteriaceae bacterium | reverse complement strand
CGCACCACGCGGTCCTCGATGATTACGCCGCCCATGTCGTCGCATCCGTAGAAGAGCGCGAGTTGGCCGAGCTTCAATCCCGGCGTGAGCCACGACGCCTGGAGGTGCGGAAAGTTGTCCATGTACAGTCGCGCGACCGAGAGCACCCGCAGGTATTCGAGGGCCGTTGCTTCCTTGCCGCGTAGCGGCGTCTTGAACGGCACGTAAAACCACGGGATGAACGCGGTGAATCCGCCCGTCTCCTCCTGCAGGCGGCGAACGACCTCGAAGTGGTTCACGCGCTGCTCCAGCGTTTCGCCAACGCCGAACATCATCGTGGCCGTGGTGCGCATGCCCAGCTGATGGGCAGTGCGATGGACAAGCACCCAGTCTTCGGTGCGGCACTTGAGACGCGCAATGCGATGACGCACTTCGTCGTCGAGAATCTCCGCGCCGCCGCCGGGGATGGAATCCAGTCCTGCATCACGCAGGCGAGCGATCGTGTCGCGGACAGAAAGGTCGCTGTACTCGGCGATAGCGAGGATTTCCGACGCCGAGAAGCAGTGCAGCCAGATCTGCGGGAAGCGCTGCTTGATGCCGCGCAGCAGGCGCTCGAACCAGTCGATTTTCAGATCGGGATGCAGCCCGCCCTGCATCAGCACGCCGGTGCCGCCCATTTCGAGCGTCTCGGCGATCTTCGCGTAGATCGTGTCGAAGTCGAGTATGTAGCCTTCGCCGGCTAACTTGCCTTTGAGCGGGCGGTAAAACGCGCAAAAGGTACAGTACTCCGTGCAGAAGTTCGTATAGTTGATGTTGCGGTCGATAATGTACGTGACCACGCCTTCCGGGTGCAGCCGCCTGCGGACGGCATCCGCCTCCATGCCCAGACCAATCAGGTCGTCGGAGTGGAAATAATCGAGGGCTTGCTCGCGAGTCAGCGGCATAGGTCTATTGTCGGGAAAAAGGCGCACCACGTCCAGTTACGCACGGAGGCGAGTGGCCCAGGGCTCGTGCTGCAACACTTCGGATGCTCCAGCGCATCGCAGGCTGCGTAACCGAATCATTCCCGGGCCCCACGCAAGAGGAGCTGTTTTCATGCGAAATTTTTCTTCGCGGTGCTTCTGTGCCGGCTTATCTCTGCTGCTAAGCTTGCCGCTTCCGATTGCCCTGCGGGCGCAGGACAAGAACACGCTGGACACACTCGTGCTGACCGACGGCAACACGCTGCGCGGCAAGCTGGTGAAGGAAGTGGGCGGCACGCTCACCTTCCACACCGAGGCGCTCGGCGACCTGGACGTGAAGTGGGCCAACGTCAAAGAGCTGCACACTACGCAGAACTTCGCCGTGCTGAACAAGAACATGAAGAGACGCAGCAAGACAGCCGTCGAGAGCCTGCCGATGGGCCAGGTGAATGCCACCAGCGAATCCGTAGTCGTGCAACCGTCACAGCAACAGCGCGTCCTGGAGACCATTCCTGTAAAGAATGCGCAGGTCATCGTCGACCAGGGCACGCTCGACAAGGAGCTGAATCACGAGCCGGGTTTCCTCACCGGATGGAATGGCGCGGCCACCGCGGGCGCAACGCTGGTCAAAGCGACCCAGAACCAATACACGTTCTCCGGTTCTGTGGGGCTGGTGCGCGTGGTGCCGACCGTCAGCTGGCTCGATACGCGCAACCGGTCATCCCTGGACTTCAGCGATTCCTTTGGAAAGATCACCCAGCCGGCCTACACCGTCGGCGGCGTCACGATTCCGGCGACCTCGACCAAGTCGTCGATCCTGCACTTCGACGCGGAACGCGATCAATACTTTTCGCCGCGTCTGTTTGCGCTGGTGCAGACCGCCTTCGATCACAACTTCAGCCAGGATCTGGACCTGCAGCAGATCTACGGCGGCGGGCTCGGCTGGACAGCGCTGAAGACGCCCACCCAGATGGCCGACCTGAAGGCCACCATGCAGTATGAGAAGCAGACTTTCATCACCGGCGTCCCGCGCACGAATAACCTGATCGGCTCGACGTTCGCGGCAGATTATCAACTGAAGCTCAAGCTGCTGAGCTTCACCCAGAACCTTTCCTACATCCCCGCGTATAACGATCCACGGGCGTATTCGGCGTCGGAGACGAATACGGTGGATTTCCCGACTTACAAGAATTTCGGCTTCTCCCTGGGCACTCTGGACAGCTACCTGAACAACCCGCCGGCGACCCTGCCGCCGACCAAACGCAATTCCTTCCAGTTCACGATGGGCGTTAGCTACGCGATCAAATCAAAGTACTGACGCGATTTGGCCCGTCCGCGCTATATTGGGCTGCAATGACATCCGTGTACCTGGCGGCCGCGGACCTGCTCGCCGCGGCGGCCGCCCGTCCGCCTTCGCCCCTGCAACTGGCGTGGCGGCACACGTTTGCGTTCTGGGTGCAGACCGGGCTGACCGTGGCGCGTCACCCCGCGGTGATTCTGCTGTGCGCGGCGGTTCCTGCGGTGGAGCGCGGATACATGGTCCTTCGCGCGCGCAAGGCGGGTCGCGGCGAACTCGCGGTGCTGGACCTGCTGGTCACGCTGTGGCGCGTGGGCCTGGTCGCTGTCGCCGTGTGGGCCGCCTCGTCCGGCGTGGAGTGGCGGAGCCTGTCGGCGAAGGTCGGGGCCGCGACGGCCTGGCAGCTTGCGCTCGGCGCGCTGGGCTCCTATTTCGCGCATCACCTGCGCATGGTCCTGTGGGAACTGGCGTTCTTCGCCTTAGGATTCTGGCTTGCGGCCAGAATCCTCAAAGGGGTGGTGCAGATCGCCTCCGGCACGGGGTGGTGGATGCAGGAACGGCTGCATCAGGAAGCGGTTGCGAGCGTCCTGCGCAACCTGATCCTGTTTCCGCTTGCGTTGATTTATCTGGTCGAAATGGCGAGGCCGGTTTTTCGGCAATAGCCGAGGCTACGAATTCGGCTTCACGCCGAGTTCTTTCAGCCCCTTGCGCGCGTCCTTCGCTCGCGGGCCGTCCGGAAGCGCGGAGAGATAGAGCTGGTAATTGTGGATCGCCTCGTCGCGCCGGTTCAGGTGACGGGCAGCTTCGGCGAGTCCAAACACCGCATCCGCATTGGTCGGATCGACGCGGGTCGCCTCCTGCAAGCGGTCATACGCGCCCCGATAATCTCCGGTTTTCAGATAGAAGAGCCCGACCTGCGTGTCCTTCTTGCCGAGGCTGGGATTGTGGATATTCCGGAGGCCGTCAGCGGTCTTCGGGGGTTCGAAACCCTCCAGCCCTGCCTGGCTCGAACTGTAGCTCGACCCTGACGAAGACTGCTTCTGCTCCTGTTGCGCCGCCTGGCGCGACTGCTGGTCCGGGAACGGGTTCCGGTCGGCTTCCGACGGCTTGGCGGGCGCCGTTTCGTGCGGAGCCGGGGCCGACTGAGTTGGAGCCGACGGAGCGGGCGGCTGCTCCTGCTGCTGTGCCTGGCGCGCGGCAGCTTCCGACTGCGCTTCCGGGAAGGGGTTCTGGTCGGCGGGCTTCTTCTGCGTCTGATTCTGCTGGTCCTGCTTCTTGTGCTTCTCCTGGGAACGCTGCTGCGGAGGCGGCACAGAGGAGTCCTGCTGCTGCGCGGTGAGCGGCAACGCCAGCATAACGGCACACGCGAAGAGGAGGACACGGGACATCTCTTTCCTACTTTAGACGCCGGACGAAGGCAAAAGCAGCGCAAATCGTCCAATCGTAACCGTCTCATTCAGGACGCGGAGTCGGGCGGGGCGCGGTATTCTGCTCTCGTATGGGTCTGATTATTCGCTCCTCGTCCATTCACGCGGCCGGCTGCTACACAACTTCGCGGATTCGCAAAGGTACGCTGGTCGTGGAGTACACCGGGCCTCGCATCTCCAAGGAAGAAGCCGATGAGAAGTACGCCGATTCTCCCACCACCTATCTCTTCGGGGTGGGCGACGGCACAACTGTGATCGACGGGCACGGCACGGCTATGTTCATCAACCACTCCTGTGACCCGAACTGCGAGACGGAGGAGATTGACGGCAAAGTATGGATCATTGCGCTGCGCGACATCGCCGCGGGGGAAGAGCTGACCTACGACTACAACCTGTATGACGGCGACGAGGATGAGGCCCGCTGCAACTGCGGCGCGAAGAGCTGTCGCAATACGATGTATGCCCCGGAGGAGATCCGGCGCCGCGCCCGCGCCGCCAGAAAGCGCGACCGCCGCAACACCAGCGTGAGCGGGCGCAAACGAAAACAGCGCTGATGGGCTACTCTGCGGGGCAGACTGAGGCCGATTCGATAGAATCTCAACTCTGAGCAGTTTTGCGCGCCGGCGGTGTGTGCACGGTGCGCCCGATCATGATCCTGACCGAACCCACGGTGCAAGCTAAATTTGGCCGCCGGCTGCGGCGACGAGCGCTGGCTGCCTTCCTGGACGAAGCTGCAGCGGCCGTGAAGCTGCGCGGCGAAGTCGCGGCTCTGCTGACCACGGATGCGAAGATTCGGCGGCTGAACCGCGAATTCCGGAGGAAGGACAAAGCCACCGATGTGCTCTCCTTCCCGGCGCCTGCACCGCTGAGCCAGGGGGAGCCGAGCGCCGGAGACCTGGCTATTTCCGTCG
Source organism: Acidobacteriaceae bacterium (assembly GCA_035689925.1). GTDB lineage: Bacteria > Acidobacteriota > Terriglobia > Terriglobales > Acidobacteriaceae > Palsa-343. The sequence continues at coordinate 216 of DASSKX010000765.1, read as the reverse complement.
AGACCGCCGCGCGCCAGGCCGAGGAGGCCGGGCATGCTCTGTTCGCCGAATTGCAGGTATTGCTCCTGCACGGCGTGCTGCACCTGGCCGGATACGACCACGACAACGACACGGGACAAATGGCACGGCGGGAGATCTTGCTGCGGCGGCGCTTCGGGCTCGCAGCCGGGCTGATCGAGCGCACCGGCACGAGCGGAGGCCGCCGATGAGCATCGC
>DASSKX010000764.1:0-2344 GCA_035689925.1 Acidobacteriaceae bacterium | reverse complement strand
GGGCCGTGATTCGAGCACCTCGCCGCGATCCACCCACTGGTAGGCGGGATCTTTCGGATCAAGCGTCGTGTTGGTGACGAGCCCAATCACCGAACGCTGCGACCCAAGCGTCGATCCGGCGTAGTAGACGTGATATTCGCCATTGAAGTACGAAACGTCCGGAGCCCAGAGCCCGATAATGCCGGGCACCTTCGCCACAACCCAGGACGGCATCGCCGTCGGAAAGATACTGCCGCACGATCTCCAGTTGATCTTGTCCTGAGAGCAGCGGATCGGCAGGTAATTGCTCGGGGGAAGGCCGATTACATCCGTCGTGAACGCGTAGTACGTCGAACCTTCGCGGATGATGCTGGGATCGTGAACCGGTTGAGTGTCGCCCGTGAGGGGATCTGCGGCAGGAAGTGGATCAGCCTGAGAACTAAAGGAGATATTGCCTTCAACAGCAGCTGTTGAACTGGCCTGGACACCATGGCCGCAGGCACACGCCCACAGCAGGCTTACGGAGAGCAGACAAAGGCCCGCTGCCCGCATAACGCGTGGCATAAAGGGAAAACAACCTTTCCGGGAAATCTGTACGCACAATAACCGATGTTTACCGAAGAAGCAATAACTTTCTTACCCAGTCACATCAGGTTGTACGGTACCCCGGTCACGAGCGGCGGAGTCGGCGCATGCCCGCCGCAGCACCGGCCGCGGCGATCACCTTCAGGATGTCGCCCGGCAGGAACGGCACAACCGCCAGGGTGATCACGGTCACGGCCGACTGGTGTGTCACGACGCTGAGCCACGCGGCTCCGGCAAGCAGGATGAGCAGACTGCCCAAACTTGCAGAGCAAAGCGACGCGCCCAAACCGCCCTTGCCAATGCGGCGCCGCAGCAGCGCCGTGAGCGCCGCGGCAGCGGGATAGGCCATCAGGTATCCGCCCGTCGGCCCGAAGAGATGAAGAAAACCACCCGCGGCCACAGGGCTGAACACCGGCAGTCCGGCGACGCCTTCGACGAGGTACAGGACCAGCGCAGAGGCAGCGACTCCGGGCGAGAGCACCAGGCCAAGAAACAGCACCGCGAACGTCTGCAGCGTCAGCGGAACCGGCGTGAACCACAGCGGAATCGAGACGTGCGCGCAGACGGCCACCAGCAGCGATCCGAGCAGGACGACGGCGGCGCGGTGGGCGAGCAGGTTCGGGCGGGACTGCGGAAGCGCAACGCTGGTGCGGGCGGTCAGGTTCATATCGGCTCCGGAGCTAAACATGTTCGTCGTGGTGCTCTGTCTGCGAACGGTGCATTCTGCGGTGCTGCACGATGTGCCGCGTGACTGCAATCGCCGTCCATACCAGCGCAACGGTGCACAGCACATAAATGCCATACAGAAGCAGCACAGCGGTCAGCATACCAAGAGAAGCGCCGCTTGCGGGGACCCGCCCAGCCCCGGCACCCGCAGATCCGTAGCCCAAAAGTGCCAGGGCATGCCGGAGTAGCCGACTGCTAAACTCGCCGCAATGGCGGTTACCGCAAAAGAAACTGCGCAGCCGGGCGTTCAGGCTCCCCAAAATACCCGCTGGTGGACCGGTCCCTTTGCGATTGCCGCGCTCGTGTACGTCGCCATTACCGTCACGCACGGCATCCTCTCGCTGATCGCCTGCCAGGGCCACTTCGTGTATGCCGTCGACGACGCCTACATCGCCCTGGCCATGGCCAAAAACCTCGCGCTGCACGGCGTATGGGGCGTCACGCGTTACGGCTTTTCCGGCAGCAGTTCGTCCATCCTGTTTCCCCTGCTGACGGCCGGTATTTTTCGCGTCGTCGGAGTCAGCGTGTACGTGCCGCTGGTGATCTCATGGGTGGCCGGCCTGCTGTCGATTCTGGTCGCCGCCCGGATGCTGGCCCGATTCGTCAGCCGCACCTGGCAGACGCTGCTGCTCGTTCTTCTGGTAATCTGCGCGCCTCTCTTCGTCATCGGCGTCATCGGCATGGAGCACACGCTGCACCTGCTGTTCACGCTCCTCTTTCTGGAAATCTTTCTGCGCGAAGACGACCTCCCGGCGTGGCGCGCTGCTCTGATTACGGCTCTCATGGTCAGCGCGCGCTATGAGGGGCTCTTCTTCGTAGCCCCAGCCTGCCTGCTTCTCCTGGTGCAGCGCAGATGGAAACTCCTGATCGCGGTCGCCGCAGGCGCAGCGCTTCCGGTCGCAGCATACGCGTGGTTTTCCGTGGCCCACGGCAGTTACTGGCTGCCGCAATCGGTCGCCCTCAAGGGAGCACACGCTAAAACCGGATCCGCCTGGGAGTCCATCCGCGGTGTGTTGCAGCGCGTCCTCTCCAATTCCAGGGTGGGCATCTGGCT
>DASSKX010000763.1:0-3714 GCA_035689925.1 Acidobacteriaceae bacterium | reverse complement strand
ACTTCGGCGGAGGCGGCGGGCACTCCTTCGGCGGTGGAGGACACTTCGGTGGTGGTGGCCACGGGGGCGGCGGACGTCACCGCTGAGCCGCAGGCCCAGAGTTCAGCAGACCAATCCGCCTCAGTGCTGCGATGGTGGACTTAGCTGAGGTGTGGTGGATGAAGATGCCCCCAGCCCCCTCCCAGTGGCGCTGGTACTTCCGGTAGTCATCGACGAGCACGTCGCCCGGATCCATGTGCAGGTATTTCTCTCGCGACATGCAGGTGATGATCTCCGTGCCTGGAAAGTGCTCAGCAGCCCATTCGACTTTCTGCGGCTCAGCCCATCCGCCAATGGGACATCCGGTCAGAATGATCGGGTGCAGGTGGGCAACAGCGTCGAACAACTGGCGGGCGTCCGGCATGAGGGGCAGATTGCGATAGAAGGTCTTTTGCCGATGAATTTTCATCCAGAACGCTTTTGGTCCCAGCTTTCGTTCCGCCTCGCGTGAGGGCATCCCGAAAAGTTCCTGCGCCGCGCGGTCGAAGTCGGCAAGAACTCCATCGCAGTCCAGAAACAGCTGCGGACGTCTCCTTCGGATCGCCTCCGGGTCTCCGCGCATCATCAGACCTGTTCAAGGTTCTTCAGCGATACCGGCCGAAGATATGCGCCGAGCAACGTCCGCACCCACCATGCTCCCGTCTCGCGCCTCTCCTGCGGCGTGGCATAGCGATATTCATAAAACAATGCGCGGATGAACGCCGGCGGCGCCTCCGGGAATGGATTCGTCTCCATCAGCCGCAGCATCCCGCGGTCGTTCCGCAGCAGGTTCTTCACCAGTCGCAGGAACCAGACGTCATAGCGCCACACGTGGATGCCGCTGTCGGTCACGGCTACTGAAAAGGGCAGGAACCAGACGAGCCAGTCCAGCCGCAGATGATACGGCGCGATCTGCGGCGGTCTCCGCATCGGATCTCCGGGCTTGGCCTTGAATTCGTACTCCTTCCACCTTGTATGTGCGGTAATCAGACGATCACTTGTCCCCTCCAGGACAATTTCGTAGCGCTCCCGTCCGACCTGGCCAAAGGCGCCGTAGGTATTCACCAGGTGAAAGCGGTTGTAGCTGTAGTTCATGACCTGCTTCTTCGAGATGAGGTTCATCGCCGGTTGAATGCTCAGCAGCACCGTCCCGATCGCAAGGACGTACAGTACGACCTCGAATGCCATAGGACGCGCTATCAGTGACGGTGCTGCGAGCGGAATCGCGAAGTGCAGGACGTTATCGGCAAATGCCGAAAGACCCAGAACCACGGTGAGCCAGTTCAGCCAGGAATAATTACCGCTGACGATGAGCCACAGCTGGTGAAAGATAATAAGTCCGCCGGCAATCGAGGCCAAGGGCTGCGGAGCAAACAATCCGAACGGCACAATCACCTGCACGAAGTGGCTGAACAGCGCTGAGAATTTATGCAGCGGCTTTGGGATGAGGTGAAAAGACCAGCTCAGCGGATTGGGCAGCGGCTGCGTTTCATAGTGGTAGAAGAGGCAGGTGAGTTGGCGCCAGCAGGGGTCATGACGCAGCTTGATGAGCCCAGCACCCATCTCTGTGCGGAAGAGCATCCAGCGCAGAATGATCACGGGAATTGCTGACGGCCACATGTGGGTCGGGCCGAGAAACGCGGTGAAGAAGCCCGCCTCCAGCAGCATGGATTCCCATCCGAAAGCGTAAAAGCTCTGCCCCACGTTCACGATTGAAAGATACAGAACCCAGAGCAGAAGCCACGCGCTTACAGAGAGCCATACCGGTCCAGCCTCCGTGAGTCCAAAAAGGGCGCAGCCCGAAATAACAACTCCCGTCCAGGCGACGGCATCGAGCAGGCGATCCGAATAGTGCCAGCAGAAGATGCCCGGCGCTTTGCGAAACGTCACGTGCCGCAAAAACGCCGGAACCGGCATGAGGCCGTTCTCACCCAAAAGAGGTTTGAACTGGTGCACGACAGCGGCAAACGCGATCAGGTATATCGCCGCCATGCCCCTTTGCAGGCATAACCGCGTAATCCAGACATCGCCGACATACGCGTGCATGAGCAGAATGCTCCAACTTCATTTTGGATGATAGCGAGCCGGGTTGCGGCGGCACGCTCCGGGCGGCGTCCCTACCGTTCAAGCTGGCGGAATTTCTCAAAGACCTCGGACACATCGGCCGCCGGAGTGTGCAGCACACGTGCGGCGAGCACCTCAGCCAGAGACTCGAGTGCGACCTGCAGTTGAGCCGCGGAAAGCCTGCATTCAGCCTGCGTGCTTTGCCCGGCCTCCGCGGTGAAGCGGACCAGTTCCGGAAGCACATGGCTGACGGTAGCGCTTTCGTCCGTCGGATAGAAGTGGAGCAGGATCGGAAAGAGAATCACATCGAGCCGGAACTGCAACACTGCGGAGGACAACTCGATCAGCAGCCCGGAGCCGAGTTCCGCAACAATATTCGTATGCATCCGCTTTTCGGCTTCCAGCAGCGATGAAACACGCCGGCCGAACAAACGGCTGCGCGCGTACGCAGGATAGAGCAGGACGATCCACGAAACGCTGGCGGTGATCATCGTAATCCCGATCAAGCCTTCCATCGCAATCACCAGCCGCAGCCAGTCACTTTGCTCAGAGAGATTGAAGGTCTTGAAGGTATCAAAGGCGCCAAGCGAGGCATACAGACTCTCAAGATACCTGCGCGCGAGAGAGTGCGGCATCGCTCCGAAAGAACCCCTAAGCTGATCCGCGGGCAGTCCGGAGTAGATCAGTGCGAAGCCTCCGACGAGAAGCGCGTCCCAGCAGAGAATGACGGTGACCAGCGCGATCGGGCCCACCGCAGGCCGAAGGCGCGTGTGGTGAAATGCCCGAGAGATCCCTTTGCCGATGAGTTCGCTCAGGGTGCCGGACTGCGTGGGATGGAAAATGTCGCGGAAGACCTCGCTCAGGCCGTAGAGCACAACGATGGTCCCGCCGCACTCAAGAAGAATCTCGCTGACGATGGCTGCTCCTCCGGCATGGGTTTGGGCGCCGCGCGCCCTCGATGCTGCAGGACCTGAATTGCCGAACCTGCCGTGTGACGCCAGATCGAGAAGAAAGGTGGCCGCAGGAACAGGCTGGAGTATCGGGTCAGGGGCGGTTGACCGTAGTGCGTTGGGCTTGCATCAGGAGCGGCATCGGCTCACGGGCACGATCGTCGACGCCGCGCAACCGCGATACAGCCGTCGATGCCCGGGCGATCAGGTTCTCCTCGGTTTCATCTGCATGGACCAGCAAAGGCTCTCCGAACCGAACCTGCACGGGAGCCGCACGGATGCGATCGCGGCCGCGCGGCAGCACTTCGTACGTGCCGCAGATCGCGGCGGGAACAATGGGCACCTTCATCTCACGCGCCAGGATGCCGATACCGCGATGAAATCGCTGCTGTGCTCCGTTCGGCGAGCGTTCGCCCTCAGGGAAAACGGCGCCGATGAATCCTCGCCGAAGCGCCTCCGCGCACAGTCGCATCCCGCGCCGAGCATGCTGGTCGGGATCGACCGGCACGAGTTTCAGCCGCTTCGCCAGTGCTGATTTCCAGCCTGAGCCGAAATATTCGATGTGGCCCATGAAGCTGAGCTGCCTTGCCCTTCGATAGGGAAGAGCCCACGCCAAAAACAGCGGATCCAGGTGCGAGCAATGGTTTGCCACGAGCAGCCAGGGTCCTTCGGGCGGCAGATG
>DASSKX010000762.1:0-4758 GCA_035689925.1 Acidobacteriaceae bacterium | reverse complement strand
CAAATCGCGCAGTGCCTGTCCCCCATCGCCCAGATAGCTCGAGCCATGCATCGTCGCGAGTGTCTTCGGGTTGTAGTCCGCCAAAGTATGCAGCACGCGGCCGGTGTGGTGCGTGTACGGCACGTAGTTCGCGAATGGGCCCGCCTCGGTCTGCTCCAAAGCATCCTGGCAGCGTTCTATGATGCTGCTCGAAGTGGTCGCGTCGTGCTCGCCCCATTGATGAAAGAGGTCCGAGCAGAACAGCGTCTTCTCTGATTCCTCGAAGAGCACACCGGCGTCCCAGCCGTGCGGCACGTGCGGCGTGGGAATGAACCGGAAGCTGTATCGTCCGGTCGAAAACACGTCATCGCGGGTCAGCGTGCGCGCCGGGCGGATGGCAAAGTCGTTCACGCTGACCATCGCTCCGACAAGGCCGCAAACGGGCTCCGCCGCCGGGGCAATCTGAAGCCACTCGTTGAGAGCGCCGCACTCATCCGACTCAAAGTGGCTGAAGCCGATATGTCTGATCTTCGCCGGGTCGATCAACCGCGCCACCTCCTCCCGCAGGAGAGGGAACATTCGCCGCAACCCCGCGTGGAACAGCAGCGGCTCCTCGTCTCTGACGAGGAAATGGCTGAACTCCAGATTGATTTCAGGAACATAGACCGAAATGCGGTAGATCTCCGGCGCAATTTCTGTAGTGCGAACCATGCATCCTCCTCGAGCGTGGCAAACAGTATATGCAGGAGATTTCCTCAGGTCTGCTGAGAAAAGGGGTGGCCCGCTGTCTGTGGGATCAATCACAGCGAGTTCCTGGCGGCAGCACGCACACTGACATACAGGGGGCTGCTCTTCACGTGTTCCACCTCGATTACCTCTCCTGCGCGCTCACGGTATTGTCTACGGTTCTGGTCTCCCGCAAGATGTGGGCGGGTCTGGTTGTTGCCGGCGTCAACAGCGCTCTATTGTGTCTGATCGGGTTGAAGACGTCGCAATTTGGCTTTATTCCAGCGAACCTGTTCTGCATTGCGGTGTACGGTGTGAATTTTCGCTCGTGGTTCAAGCCCCAGGCGCGCTAAAAGCCATACCTGCATCGCGCAAACTGGGTCCCGAATGAACCCCGGGGATGTTTAGCTCTCAACTGGAATCGGCTGCTCGCGTTCCGATGTCAGCTCCGCAGCAAGCGTAGTCTCCCGGACTTTTTCGACCATCGGCTTGCGTTCGCGCCGCAATCCATCCTTCAGCGCCAGAAAACGCTTTTCGACCAGATGCCAGCTCAGCGCCGCGCACCCCATCGTCAGAGGAATGGCCAGGGCGAGGTTCCAGACAGGAGAGCGCAAGCCGGGGTAGCTGGCAGCGATCTGCTGAATGGGAAAGGCGTACAGGTAGACGCCATAGGAGAAATCGGACTGGTTCGTCCACTGCCATCCTTTCCAGGCAGGACCGGTCCCGATCCACAGCAGCAGATAACTGCCGGCCAGCGGAAGCGCGAGCGAGAACCAGGGGGAGAAGCGGAGCGTCGCCAGCAGGATCGTTGCGGCAACAGCGGCTCCGCGCGCGGACAGGATGAGCTTGTCACGAAAAAGCCATGCCACCATCCCAACGACGAAGAAGCACAGCAGACGAAAATCCGAAAGCCATGGCTGGTGCGACTGCAGAATGTCGCGCGCGTAAAGCACCCAGAACAGGACGGCCGCGAAGAGCACGGATTTGCGGCGATCCAGAAAGGCAAAGACTCCGAGCAGCGCCACCAGCAGGTAGCAGCGGAATTCCTGATTGATCGTCCACAGCGATCCGTTCACCACGCCGGCCAACGGATTGTGCTGAAACGTCGCGGGGTGGGAAGCCGTGGATGTGCCGAGCAGAAGAGTATCGCGCACGAGGCTCCACGCGTAGCTGATTCCATGCACCTGCAGGCGGAATGCAGGACTGAAGCCAAAAGCCACGCCCGCGCCGAACAGAAGCGCCACAATGAACGCGGGATAGATACGCAGGATTCTGCGATAGAGAAACACGCGCAGCGAACCGCAGCGGAACCAGCTTGCCGTGATCAGCATCCCGCTGATCAGGAAGAAACCATCGACTGCAATCGCCCCGAACGACTCGTATCCGTTGGTCCCGCGGAAAAGGAACTCGCGATCGTTCGTTCCCCAGCAAAGGACGACGCTGTGCGAGAGCACAACCAGAAGCGCCAGCATCAGCCGCACCGCATTCAGGTTCTTGAAATGCCCGGAATTGAGGGTGCGAGGGGCCATACAGGCGTCATCGTAGCGAACATTCTGCGGCTTTCCTACCAAAACGATCGACGCTAAAGTTGTAGCTTCGTCCCAGTTAAGTTGCACCGTGCGTCTGCGGCATTCACCGTGGCCCCGAGCGTGCCAGGCGACTGACCAAAATCACTGTGCGTGAGTCTTGCCGGGCATCCGCGAACTGGCAAGGTGGAGGTGATGGAGAAAGCGCTCCACCCCTGTTGGAATGAATTCGAACGCGATGTTGGCTGCCACGGTGTTGAGCAGGTTGTAGTTGCCCATCCGCAGAGCGTCCCGTATGTCATACCGCGCCGGATACCACGCATACACCGCCACAGTCGTCGCAGCATAGGGTGCAATCAGGTTCGGAAACGAGAGCACCGAAGATCCATCGCGACGCCGCGCAACAGCAGCGCTCCTGAACGCATGTCCAATCCTCGGGACTACGCCGGTGCAATGACACTTTTCGAAGTTCAGATCAATATCCGTCGCGTACGCCAGGCCATAACGGACTGCATTCCCGGTCGCGGTGATTCCCATGTTGGACCCAAATCGCTCGCTCAGCGCGGGGAACCCCTGGTGCCAATCCGGAGGATTGTTGGTGGCCTGATGAATGCCTGCGGTGGCCAGCGCCAGAAATATCGGATACGGGCCAACCGAATCGGACGTGAAGTGGTGAAAAGCCGATGCGGCCCGGGATGAGCCGTGGCTAAGATCCTCTCCCGCAGCATCCGTTTGTGCCGCTTTCTCAACATCCTGGCTGGCTTGCGCCGCAAGATGCGAACACGCGAAGAGCAAGACGGCCGACAGCACGAGGGAGGCGCTCAACCGCCGCACATGGCCCTCCTCTCGTAAAGAACACGACTCTGTTTACGCTGCTTTCGGTACAACTACCGGCCGTCGACGTCGATTTCCGCGATGGCGCTCAAATCCGGCACCGCTTTCCAGATGCCCGGCTGAGCGTGGGGATCGGGCTGCAGGGCGACCTGGCAGTACTCCTCAGCGTAGCCGCTGCGCAGGAAGCCGTGTCCGCAGAAGCGGTGCGTCACGTGGTAGCCGTGCTTCTCGGCGTACGGAATAATGCCGAATTGGTCGTTCAGAGGAATGATGTTCAGCCGGCTGCTGTCGGGATGAACCCAGTCCTCGCTGATGTCGGCATTATGCTCGCTCCAGTTCCATCCGCCGAAAATGATGACGTCAGGATGGGTGGCGATCGTGATGGGCGCGCGGGCGTCGTTGCGCGGCTTCTGGCTCCACACCCAGTAGGTGGTCTTCTGGTTGAAATAGAGCGGGTGGTGGAAGAATCCCGCGACGCCGACGGAGTGGTAGCCGAATCCGGCGACGCGCTTGCCGGGGCCGAGGCTTTTCAGCCAGCGGGCCATGGCCTCGTCGCCGGCGTAAGGCTGGTGCATGTCTTTCCATACGGCGCGCCCGGTCCACTGAATCTGGTTGAGGCAGGCGATCACCAGCACCGCAATGGTCGCGCGTTTCAGCAAGAGCGCGTTGCGGCTCGGAGCGCGGCGAGCAGCCGGCCAGGTGAGCCATAGGCAGGCGACCAGCGTCTCCCAGAGCAGTCCCGCGTGGCGCGGCGCCAGATACATCCGGGAGAAGAACAGGATCATCAGCAGCCACGGGATGAGCCCCACCCATCCGATCTGCCCTCGGGCGCGCTTGTACACGATTGCCTGCGCAACCACCAGGCCACAGACGAGCAGTCCCAGCAAGCGGAAGTTCGAGACCGGAAACGTGAACAGAGAAAGCACGCGTGCGACTTTGCGCCACACCCGCACCAGACGCGACGGCTTCTCGACAGCCACCGCGTGCAGGGGTAGTTCGCCCGGGCGCGTAAAGCGGCCAAGTTTCAGGTCTGTGAGTTCCTGCTGCGCCTGCCGATCGCCGAGTTTGGCCCACAGCTTAAAGGTGGACATCTGCAGGTTGCGTCCGGCGGGGAAGTCGACGTCCGCCGGCGGAAACGCAGTGGCGACGGCAAAAATCCAGAAGCAGCAAAGCATGCCGGCGGGCAGCAGCACGCGCAGAGGCTTGCCGCGTTTTGCCTGGCGGCGGAGCAGGATCCACGTGACCGCGGCGAACCCAAAGGAAACGACAAAGCCGTGCAGCGACAGATTCGCCATCAGGCCGAGGATGACGGCGATGGCCACGACATTCTTCTTCGTGAGTTGGTCCCGCACGCCGCGACGCAGAATGGCCGCGACGGCGAAGGCCATCAGGGCGTAAAGGACATAGCTGCGCGCGACCACGGCGTCCTGATACGCGACCCAGAACCCCAGCGGCAACAGCACGCGCAGGATCAGCGGGAACGGCGAGTAGCGCAGCAGGACATAAATTCCCGCGGCGGCAACCATGCCGGAGATCCAATGCATACCGGTGATGCCGAGATGCAGACGCGTCAGCAGCCAGAGGAAGCTGTGCCACAGGCCGGGAGAACCTTCGTAGCGGACCTCGTGGAACATCATGTGCCACCATCCGCTGTCGCGCGCCATGAGAAAGGCCTGGGTCTCATCGGCCCAGG
>DASSKX010000761.1:0-2905 GCA_035689925.1 Acidobacteriaceae bacterium | reverse complement strand
GTCCGGCGCCATATCTCCGCCGCGGCCGTTGATGCGGTGACATGCCTGGCAATTGAGGTCGGCCATCAGCTGCCCCGCATGCCCCGCTGGCTGATACTTCGAAGCCTTCGCAGAGGCGATCTGCCATTGTGGCGGCACCATGAAGCTGCGGTCCGTCAGTGAAAGCAGTGCCGTCGTCAGGCCATCCACCTGCGCCGAAGTGAAGGTGTATTGCGGCATCCGTAATCCCGGTCCGAATGCGCGCGGGTGCTGAATCTTCGCTCCCAGATAATCGGGCAGCGTATGCGGCATACCCGCTGTGAAGACCAGCTGCTCCAGAGGCTTGCTGCCGATCCGGCTCAGATCGGGAGCGAAGTTATCCGGTTTGCGGACTCCGCGGATCTCGTGGCATACCGCGCAGCCATACTCATTCACGAGTTGCTTACCGTGCGTGACCTGTTCCGGAGTCGCAGCATCGAGATGCACGTTCGCTACAAAGTCCGGGTTCGTCTTGCTTGCGAGGAAGCCTGTCAGCAGCGCTAGCTGCTGCTCAGTCCACCGGTAGCGCGGCATCGAGGTGCCGGGATGGTAGCTGTGCGGATCGCGGAGCCACGCCCGCAGCCATTCCGGTTTCGCTTTCGTTCCGATGGCCGTCAACTCCGGCCCAAGATCTCCGCCGGTCAGATTGCCCGCCGCGTTCTGCGTGGCATGGCAGGAGGCACAGAAGGACTGGCCATACAGGCTCTGGCCCGCGGTCGCATCCGAGGACGCGTCCGCTTTCGCCGGCGCCGATGCAGACGCTGCTTCCGGCAGAGGGGTGCTGTTAGCGATCAGGAACGCTGAGATATCCCGCGCGTCCGCATCGCTTAGCAGAAAGTTCGGCATCGTTGAAGTCGTCGAGTAACTCTGCGGATCCTTCAGCCATGCATAGATCCACTCCCGGCTGGTCTTCTCCGCGATATGCGTCAGCGGCGGCGGCTCGTCCGTCGGAGTCATCGTGCTGCCGTCCGGCAGCTTCACGGTATGGCAGCGCACGCAACCGTAGCGGGCCAGCATCACGCGACCCTGATTGAGCTTCGGCGTTCCCGCCATCGCCACGTGATGACACTGCCCGCATGAAGCTTCCATGTACCGCGCCGGCAGCAGCGGCTCTGCCGGCGCCAGCGTGCTGTCGTGCGCCTCGGCCACTGTGGTCGCGACCCCCTGACCGCGATGGCAGACGACACAGCCGAACTCGGTGAGCGAATGCGGGATCGGCGGGTGCTTCCCGAAGGGCTCCGCCTTCATATCGCCCAGACTCGCCTCGGCCAGCCCCTGGTGGCACGTCTGGCAGCGATCGACCACGCCGGCATCCGGCAGCCAGATCTGTTGGATACCCGGACGGAAGTGCCGCTGCAGGGTTACGTTCTCGGGACGGTAGCGGATCAGGCGCAGATACTCGTTCTGGTAATGACGCCACTCGCTGAAATGGTCCTTCGCAGGAGCAATCGCCAGCGCCATCAGCAAGAAGATGCTGGCCACGGCAAACGGCCGGATCGGGTCGCGAAACAGCGCGCGCCAGGAGGACCGGATTCTATGAAGCGCTCGCACCTAGCTCCTCCACGGCAAGACCCACGACCATCCGGGTCCCCGGAAAAAAGTGCCCACCACGGTAAGTACTATGACTTCGAAGAGAAACCAGGTCATGATCCACCAGGACACCGGCCGCGCCGCCAGATAGCGGCGGGAGCGATGCGGCGACTGCGGAGAACTGTAAGCCGCCAGCAGCATGAACCCCGCCACGATGAGTGTTGGTATCAGTGCGACATACACATCAAAGAGCGCGAGAAACACGCACAGGCCCACAGCGGCGATCGCGAAGATGCCGAGATTGCGGCGGCGATTCTTCAGGAACAGGCCGCCTCCTTCGATGTTGATGTTGAAGTACGGAATCACCACCAGAGCGATGACCAGCAGTGTGGGAATCAGCACTCCCGCAACCACCGGCGGAAAGTAGTGCAGCATCTCCTGCAATCCCAGGAAATACCAGGGAGCCTTGGCGGGATTGGGCGTCACCGTCGGATTGGCAATGCTCTCGAGCGGTGCATTGAAAAATACGGAGATCAGCACCAGCGCAATGACGAGCACCTCCACCGCCAGCGCCGCCCGAAACAGCGCTTCCGGATAGGTCTGCACCTGCTCCTCGTCGACGGTCTTCACCTGCGCGGAGGTGCGCCGCGTGACAAAGACCACGCGCTTCGGCGCTTTGCGCGCATCCGAGCCGATCCCGACGGAGAAATCCTTTGGCTCTGTCATCGCCTCTCCAACACCGGCTCCGGAACGTCAGCGGTCTCCGGAACCCTGGAATCTGAAGGAGTCCCGTTCGCCTGCTGGGCGGCGGGTTCGCTCTGCCTCACATAAAGGCCGCCATCCTTGCGGATTCTCCAGAAGTGAACGGCGACGAAGAGCACCGCCGCCAGCGGCAGGATGACGCAGTGCAACACATAAAAACGCAGCAGCGCGTTCGCATTCACCTGATTCCCGCCGAGCATCAGGAAGTGAAACTTCGAGCCGACCACGGGAACCGCGGATGAGATATTCGACCCAACCGTAATCGCCCAAAACGCCAGCTGATCCCAGGGCAGTAAGTAGCCGGTGTAACTCAGCAGCAGCGTGATCAGCAGCAGAACCACGCCGATCACCCAGTTAAACTCACGCGGCGGACGATAAGCGCCGCGATAGAACACGCGAAACATGTGCGCGAAAGCCAGCAGCACCATGGCGTGCGCAGACCACCGATGCAGGTTGCGCAGGAAGAGTCCGGACGATACGACAAAGTGCAGATCCTTCATGTCCGCATAAGCCTGCGGAACCGAAGGATGGTAATAGAACATCAGCAGGATCCCGGTAATCACCAGGACCATAAACGTGCCCAGCGTCAGCGTGC
>DASSKX010000760.1:0-2941 GCA_035689925.1 Acidobacteriaceae bacterium | reverse complement strand
GCTGGTGGCTTCGGGCGACTACAACGCAATGCAGGTCGTCGCCATCGTGCTGGCGCTCAGTGCCGGGTCCGTGATGCTCAGCCACGTGAACGACTCCGGCTTCTGGCTGGTGGGCAAATTCCTGGAGCTGGACGTGAAGACGACGCTGAAGACCTGGACCGTGATGGAAACGATCATTGGCATCGTCGGCTTCCTGCTCAGCTGGGCGATCTTCGGCATGGCCTCCGTCTAGCCACGGCTGCGCCGCACCGCGCAGCCGGCCGCAGCACAGAAACGGCCCTTGCGCTCAGACACGTTCCCTACACGGGCACTGTCTGAGGGTGAGGGCCGTTTCCTAGTCATCCAGCGAGACGTACTCGCGCGGAACCACCACCATCGGAACGGGCAGCGAACGAAGCATCTTGCTGGCGGTGGCACCCAGGAACAGTTGACGGCGCTGCGCCAGCCGGCTCGAACCAATCAGCACAATCTCGTCACTGTTCCATTCGAGGTCTTCGATAGCATCCTCGATCGACTTACCCTGTGCCACCTTCGCGCTCAGCTGCAGGGCGTCGTTAGACCTCTCGCTGGCCCGTTCCAACACCTGCTGCGCGTGGGCCCCTGCTTGTTCAGCAGCCAGCCGCCCCTCGTCGTCGTGCGCATCCAGTGCCAGCAGCGAAATCAAACGCAGTGGCACACTACGGCGGGAGGCGGCGTCGAGGGCAACATCGAACAAAGCTTCCGCACCAGGGCGGGTACCGATCGCGCAGGTGATCCGCCCAATGCTTTCCGGCGCCTGGTAACCCGACGGCACCAAAGCCAGCGGGACCGTCGAGGCATGCAACAGCGCGCTGGCCACTGAACCGACAGTGAAGTAACCGAGCAGGCCGTTTCGTGCCGCACCCACCACAATCAGCTTTGCCGCAGCCTCCTCGGCCGCCTCAATCAACCCCTCCGCGAACGACGGCGCGTAGCGCACCTGAGTTGATACAGGGACGTCCTGGGGAAACGAATTCAGCGCTTCATTCAGCCAGCCTTCGGCCCGGCCCGCGCGGATCTGCTGCACTGTTGCCTCAGGACCGGAGGACGCCTCGCTGGGCCGGGGGCCGTCCAACACATGCACCAGCTCCAACTGGGCTCCGGGATTGCGCGCCAGCGCCGCGGCCAGCGCCAACGCGTCTTCACCGCGGGAATCGGGGGTGTAGCCAACGATGTAACGCATATAAACGAACCCTTCGTATGTCTTGTCCCCGGCCGGCAGGACCGGAGTGAATTGCATCAGCTTTATCAGCCGACTCACCTGTCACGCAATGGCGTCACACGCCTTGTAACGGTTGACGGTGAGCCAGCTCACGCGTACGCTAAATTTCTATTACCGGAAACCCAGTTCCATAATACGAAAATTATAGGTTCGTTAATGATGACATTCAACCCCGTGCAGTCGTCCGACCTGCAGGTCAGCCCCCGCCTGTACAACTACGACCTCGCCCCCACCCAACGTGCCGGACGCCGCTGGGGCTCATACAATATCTTCACGCTATGGGCCAACGATGTACACAGCCTGGGCAATTACGCCTTCGCTATCGGCCTCTTCGCCCTCGGCCTGGGTGTCTGGCAGATCATGCTGACCTTCCTGCTCGGCTCGGCACTGATCTTCCTGCTGCTGACACTCTCGGGCTTCATGGGCGAGAAGACTGGCGTCCCGTTTCCGGTGATGAGCCGTATCGCCTTTGGCATCAGCGGCGCCCAGATAGCCGCCGTGGTGCGCGGCGGTGTCGCCATCGTCTGGTTTGGCATCCAGACCTACCTCGCGGCGGCCGTGCTGAATGTGCTGTTGCTGGCCCTTTTCCCGTCGCTGGAGTCACTGGCCAATACGTCATTGCTCGGCCTCTCGCTGCTCGGCTGGCTTTCCTTCGTGAGCCTCTGGATTGTCCAGGTCATCATCGTCAGCTACGGCATGGGAATGATCCGCAGATACATGGCCTACGTCGGTCCGATCATCCTGACCACCATGCTTGCCATCGCCGGCTGGATGTTCTTCGAAGCCGGCGGCACCATCGCCCTGTCCACGGACAAGAGCCTGACCGGCGGCAAGATGTGGCTGGAGATCTTCCAAGGCGCCGCGCTCTGGGTTGTCATCTACGGCACCTTCGTCCTCAACGTCTGCGACTTCACCCGCTCGGCGAAGAGCAAGTCCGCCATCGTCAAGGGCAACATCCTCGGCATCCCGATCAACATGCTCTTCTTCGCCGGGATCGTCGTGGTCATGGCCGGGGCGCAGTTCAAAATCAACGGCAACATCATTGCCAGCCCGTCCGACGTCGTGCAGACCATCCCCAGCACCTTCCTGCTGGTGGTCGCCTGCGTGGCCCTGATCCTGGTCACCATCGCGGTGAACCTGCTGGCGAACTTCGTAGCCCCGATTTACATGCTCGCCAATCTCTTTCCACGCAAGCTGAACTTCCGCCGCGCCGGCCTGGTCACCGCAACCATCGGGTTCGCAATTTGTCCGTGGTTGCTTTACAACAACCCTGTAGTGATCCAGTACTTCCTCGGGGGCCTGGGCGCGGTACTCGGCCCGGTCTTCGGCGTCATCATTGCCGATTACTGGCTGCTGCGCCGGTCCAGGGTCAACATCCCAGCGCTCTACACTGAGGCCAAGGACGCCGACTACCACTACCGCTCCGGCTACAACGTCCGCGCGATCAGTGCGCTGGTACCGGCTGCGATCATCGCCATCGTACTGGCGCTGGTTCCGGCCTTCGCCGCCCTCTCCGGATTCTCCTGGTTCATCGGCGCTGGGCTGGCCCTGGTGTTCTATTTGATAGTGGCCGACCGTCACCGCACCTTTGTCGACGTCGACGGCGAGCCCATTGCCGTCCCGAGCGAATAGTCTCCGGTCCCCAGCGAATAAGTCTTTAGGAGGTCTGCGGCGTGCGGATCCTTGTTGTCAACGTCAACA
>DASSKX010000759.1:0-4009 GCA_035689925.1 Acidobacteriaceae bacterium | reverse complement strand
GAATATCGTGAGAGATGCGGTCGACGATGACCGCGTACTCTGAGGGCCGATCCAGCCGCACCGCACCCACCTCGACAAACTCCGCCGAGATGCCCTCCAGATGCATGCTGTTGATCTTCTCCACCAGGGCCCCCGGAAACGTGTTCTCCATCCCAAAGACAATGCCGATCTTCTTCATGCCCTGCCTCATCCATCCGGCCGTCGTGGTTTTCGGTCCAGGGGGTACCCCCCCGGGGGGGGTATCGGTGGATCTCGCTGATTCTGCTGCGGTTGCGAGGTAATACCTTTTGGGTATTACCCTGACCATGGCCCCCGGGCAAGAAAAAAGCCTGGCACATGCCAAGCCCGTTTCTCTTCTTCGCCCTATTTTCAGAATATCAGCCGGAGCGGCGATACGTACCAACTTCTTTGGGTGACGCTGGCGGCTAAGTCATGTTGAATCAGGCGGAGGGCATTGTTGTTGAAGGCGTCAATCTTGACAGAAAGTCAGCGCCGCTTCAGGGTCTCCAGTTCGTCGAGCGTCTTCGGCCAGTCCTTCCCGAGCAAGCGCGAAAGGCCCCGGTCGGCCAGCAGCTTTCCGCCCGTCTGGCAGCGCGGGCAATAATTCGTCTCATTATCCGCATACCGGATCCGCTGCACTGTCTCTCCGCATCGCGGGCAAGGCTGCCCAAAGCGACCATGCACCGCCATCTCCGGGCGAAACGCCGTTACCTTCTCCGGGAATCCATCGCCCGCCTCCGCCCGCAGCCGTTCGATCCACAGCCGCAGCGTGCCCTGCGTGGCGGCAAACAGCCGCTGCCACTCCGCATCGCTCAGCTTCTGCGTCAGCGAGAGAGGAGAGAGCTGCGCCGCATGCAAGATCTCATCCGAATAGGCATTGCCGATCCCGCTCACCACCCGCGGATCGGTGAGCGCTCGCTTCAGCGTGTGGTTTTCCCTGGAAAGGGCAGCGCGGAACGCCGCAGGATCGCAGGCCAGCACATCAATGCCGCCTGGATCAATGGAAAGCAGGGTCTCCGGTCCGCTGAGCAAGAAGAGCGAGGCGCGGCGTTTTGACCCTGCTTCTGTTAATACGAGTGAGCCCGCAAAAAAGTCGAACGCCGCCAAAGAATTTCTTCCGGCCAGCTTCGCCCCCGCCGGACGCCAGTGCAAGCGCCCTGCAATCATCAGGTGCAGCACCAGCCACAGGTCGCCCTCCAGCCCAAAGGCAATCCGTTTTCCAACGCGCTGCAGTTCCTGTACCGTCCTGCCCTCGGCGGCGGAGATCGGTGGCTGCACCGTCCGAAGCAGAAACGCGCTCTGGATGCGGACCTTCTGCAGTGTCTGCCCAAGGACGCGTGGTTCGAGCGCGGCGATGTACGCCGCGATGTCCGGCAACTCTGGCATGGATCTATTTCCAGCCGGAATTCTAATCCTCCGGAATTGCCCTCATCGCACCACCTCATCCAGGAACCGTCGCAACGTCTCCTGAACCATTCCGGGAGACGCCTGCCGCAGATCGAAATACGACCTCGGCTCCGGCGACTTCTCAAACAGCTCCCGCGTGCGCGCTGCATCGCTGTGTCGCGCCACAAACAATCGCGGAACATGCATTCGCTGCAGGTCCTCGCTCGGATCCAGCCTCTCGTTTGCGAGCAGCCACAACGGCAAGATCCGCGACCGCGCGTCCTTGTCGAAGATCGCCCGCGCGGGCAGGCTCGCATCCTCGATCACGACCCCTGCCGGAGCAAACTCCATGCCCAGCATTGCCGCGAAGGTCGCGCCTGTCCCATCGCCAAACACCACAATCCTGTGCCCCGGAATGTGTCGCGTGTCCGTCAGATACATCCACGCCGCCAACGCATCGGTTCGCCCCATCCGCTCCGTCGGATGCCGGCCGGCGCTCTTGCCAAATCCGCGGTAGTCGAACGCAAGCACATTGACTCCCAGACCGTGCAGCTCGCCCATCGCAGCAACCGTGTCCGACAACGACCCGCGCCCATCGTGTAAATAAAGCACCGTGTCGGTTGCATATCGTGCGTCTGGAGCCGCCGGAATCCACCAGCCATCGAGCTGCGGCCGCCCGCTCTCTGTTACGTCGAAATGAATCTCGCCAAACGGCAATCCCGCACTCGCCGGCGTTGCCGTCACGCTCCGTGAGGGGTGAAAGAGCATCTGCCACTGTCCCTGGTAGAAGAGCAGGCACAGCGTTGCGTAAACGCATACCAGCGCCGCTCCCACAGTGATCAGAAACGCGGTCAGCATCCACCGTCCGCTCACTACGGAAGGCGGCTCAGTGGATGGGCGCTGCTGCACAGGCCGGGAAGGTCGTCTCCTGCTCTTCGCCATCAGCCGAACGCCAGTTCGTCAGGATTTTCCAGCGGCGTGCCGCACACGCGGCAGATCACCGCCGAGCAGTCGCCGCACACGAGTGGGTCGGAAACCGGCCGCGCGCACACCGGGCACCACAGCGGCTGGGCTGGAGCAGGTCCTTGCGGCGGAGCAGGCGGTGAAGAGGACATCGCTTTCGAGCCTAGCAAACCGCAGCGTGTCGCTTCCACGCCAGGGCTGCCATTCAACTCCGCATGCGGGTGCCGTGGCCGGACCAGGTATCGAATTTTGTTCGCGCAGAAATTTGCCCCGCATTTTCCGCCCCTGCCGGATGTTTACTAACCAGTGAGGGGAACTGCACGCCCCCAGGTGGAGCAGACTCGCCCCCGGCGACCCAAGGGAATCGCAGGCGAGAGGAGGACGGATCATGGCGACGGCGGAGATGAATCGCATGGTGTTGTGGACTGACCTGGAAGATACCGTAGTAGCGGATCGCTGGCGCCTCACGCGCCTCATCCGCCCCGAGGGCCGGATTGCCTGGTTTCAGGCCGCGACGGCCGAGGGGAAGCCCGTGATGCTCAGCATCACCGAGACCCTGAACGACGACGACGAACTGCTGGCGCGCCTCCGCGCCGC
Organism: Acidobacteriaceae bacterium; assembly: GCA_035689925.1. Taxonomy (GTDB): domain Bacteria; phylum Acidobacteriota; class Terriglobia; order Terriglobales; family Acidobacteriaceae; genus Palsa-343. The sequence continues at coordinate 1,063 of DASSKX010000759.1, read as the reverse complement.
CTCCGAGATCCGCCACCCCAATCTCATTCGCATTCTCGACGCCGTCGCCAGCCGCATCGACGACTCGCCGGTCGTGATCGCCGCCATGGAGATGACCGAGGAGAACCTCGACGACGTTCTTCGCGATCGCGCCCTCAGCCCCGCGGAAGCACAGGTGGTCCTCGACGCGCTGGTGCAGGGAATCGCCGCCATCCACGCGCGCGGCCTGGTTCATGGCCGCATGGAGCCCTCCAGCGTTCTCGCCATCGGCGATCTCATCAAGCTGCGCACCGATTGCCTGCTCATTCCCGAATCCGGATTTGCTGCGGCAGCCGCTGCCAATGTGCAGGGCGTGGGCCGTATCGCCACACGCGCCGTTACCCGCCGCGATCCCTTCGACGAGAACGACCCTGTCGTGCAACTTCTGCCCGATCCGATGGCCCGGTCCGTTCGTCGCGCTCTCACCGGCCACGCGCGGATCGACGAAATCGCCTCGCTCGCCGGCATTCGCATCGTTCCAGCCCGCGATCCTGAGCCGGAGCCGAAGCAGCCCGCTCCGCTCTCCGGATCAGCCTCCGTGCCGCAGGCGGCTTCCGCCGAAGCACCGAAGCCGCTCGGGGAAAAAGTAGCCGCCCGCGTCGAATCAAAACTCGCCGCGCCGCCTGCTGCTCTCCAGGCCGCGCGTGCAGGCGCCGCAGCTTCGTCCGCAACCAACGTTGCGGCGTCATCCGCCGAAGCGCGCCAGTCCAGCCTCTTCGCCGAGCCGGAAGTCCGGCGCGACCTCTCGCACCTCCTCGTCGACGACGAAGAAGATGAGCCCGCCTGGCGTCGTTCCCTGACGAAGACACGGGTGGCGGGCGCAGCCGCCGTCATCCTCCTCATCACCATCGTCGCGCTGTACGCGCTGCTGCATCGGACGCCGGCGAAGAGTGCACAGCATGCCGATGCTGCACCCGTCGTGATCACGCAGCAGGCGCGCCCGGCGACTGCTACGTCCGCACCAGCAGTCCATGCCAAAGCGCAGGCTGCTCCCGCTTCCCAGGCGGGATGGCGGGTCATTGTGTATACGTATGACCGCCAGGCG
>DASSKX010000758.1:0-3979 GCA_035689925.1 Acidobacteriaceae bacterium | reverse complement strand
CAGGTGTGAGCCGAGGGCTCAGCAAAGCAGAAGGCCGTCCAGCGAGGACGGCCTTTTTGCTGCAGACGGGTTTTTCCTGACCTACATCACGTAGGCGACGCGCTCCAGCTCTTTCTGGATGCAATCGAGCGAACACGCATTGCTCTCCAGCCGCATCGCCACTTCGCGCACCAGCGTGGGGTCGACGCCGTAACCGCGGCCGGAGAGAAAAGTCGTCACCAGTTCCGCCGCCTGGAACGAATCCACGCCGGACTGGAGCAGCTCGGTCCGCAAGCCTGCCAGCTCGGCAACCGGGAACTTCTCGATTCTGCTGTCCTTGTTCATGGTTCGCTCCTGTCGAATCCTGCTGCGGATTGGACTGCTCACATCCGGTTAGACACAGACTGCAGGAAATAGTGTTGCTGCGACATTTGTTTGACAATTGAACTTTCGGGGGACATGCCTCGGCGTGCATCCCTGAGCCCGTAGACTGAATCTATGCAGGATTCACAGAAGCCGGAACAACGGCCCGTACACGAAGGACCCTCCTGGGGCCTGATGCTGCTCGCCATCCTGGTCGCTATCCTGCTGGCGCTTGCGATTGCCTGGGCCTTCATCACGCCTCTCCTGCACCCTCATCACCCTCACTGATACGCGATTCGCAGTCCTCCGGTTCCTTGCAGGAGACGGCTCGCGTCTACAATCGCAGCGGGAGAATCAGCCAGGTGCGTGTTGGACTCACAGGCGGTCTGGGCAGTGGCAAATCCACCGTCGCTGCCATGTTGCGCGAGGACGGTTATCAGGTGCTGGAGGCAGACGCGATCGCGCGGGAGCTGATGCAGCCCGGACAGCGCGTGCATCGCGCCATCGCCGAGCACTTTGGGCCGTCGGTCGTGCGCGCCGACGGCACGCTCGACCGCGCTCGCCTCGCGGCAATCTCTTTTGGCGAAGGCCGCCTCCAGGAGCTGACCCGGATCGTGCATCCGCCGGTGATCGCCGAGCAGGAACAGCGCATGGCGAAGATTTTTGCGCGTGATCCGGCAGCGATCGTCGTGATCGAGTCGGCGCTGATCTTCGAAGCGGAAGCGTCGGGCACAGTGCCGGAGTGGCCGCGGCGCTTCGACCGCATCATCCTGGTCACTGCGCCGGACGAAACCAGGATCCGTCGCTTTCTCGCCCGCATTCTGCCACCGAACGTGACGGAGGAGCAGCGTGCCGCGGCAGAGCGCGATGCCCGGTGTCGCATCGCGGCACAGCTTCCCGACTCCGTGAAGATTCCGCACTGCCACTACATCATCGACAATTCGGGATCGCTGGAGGACACGCGCCGGCAGGTAGACCGCATCGCCGCGGATCTGCGCGACGCCGTGCGTGCGCAACCGGGCGCGCCAGGCAGGGTCTGATTGGGCAGTCATTACAATTGAAGAGGGAGTCCGGCAGCTGCAGCAGCGCGCCGGAAGATCGCAATCATTATGAACTTCCGCAGAGTTGTGCTCGTCCTCCTGATCGTCGGAGGCTTTTGGTATGTCATCAGCCACGGGAACTTTCGCGGCGTGGGCCACGGGAGGCGCGCCCCTCTCACGCTCACCGAAGCGGATGCCGCGCCCGAGTTCAACAATACTGAGCTGAACAACATCGGCGTCTACAAGCGCGTGCTGCCGTCAGTAGTGAACATCACCTCGACGACCGTGACGCTGGATTTCTTCTACGGCTACGTGCCCTCGGAAGGCCAGGGCTCCGGATTCATCCTCGACAAGCAGGGACACGTTCTCACGAATTTCCACGTGATCGCGAATGCCCGGAAAATCGAGGTGCAGACGTACGACAAGCACCGCTACACCGCACAGGTGATCGGCAAGGACCGTTTCCACGACCTTGCGCTCCTCCAGATCGATGCGCCCAATCTGACCCCGGCCGTGCTCGCTTCATCGCACGACTTGCAGGTCGGCCAGCAGGTTTACGCGATCGGCAACCCATTTGGATTGTCCGGAACCATGACCTCCGGCATCATCAGCGCGATTCGCTCCGTGAAAGGACCTGAGGGAGCGCCGATTGAGAACGCGATCCAGACCGATGCCGCGATCAATCCCGGCAACTCCGGCGGCCCGCTGCTCAACTCGCACGGCGAGGTGATTGGCATCAACTCGATGATCGCGCAGAACGGGGCGGAGCAGAACGCCGGCATCGGCTTTGCCATTCCGATCGACACGGCAAAGGCGGTGCTGAACGATATTCAGAAGTATGGCTACGCGCGGCGTCCATCGCTGGGCGTCAGCACGCTGGCCATTGGTCCCGACCTCGCGCAGCAGATGGGCCTGCCCGCCACCTCCGGTCTGCTGATTGAAAGCACCGTGCCCGGTGGCGCTGCAGCACGCGCCGGGCTCCGCGGCGGCAATCAAACCGCCTATCTGGGCAACTACCAGATTTCCGTTGGCGGCGATCTGATTGTGTCCGTCGACAACCAGCCGGTGACGAACGCACAGGAACTGTCGGACATCATGAACCAGCATCAGCCCGGCGATACGCTGAGCATCACCATCTATCGGGGGCACCGAAAGATGACCGTCCAGGTGACGCTGGGCGAAGCGCACGAGACGACGGTCTGAGAACATGAAGAGCAGCCGCTGGACGCCCGCCGCGATCCCGCCGCAATCCGGCAAGCTCGCGTACATCACGGGATCGAACAGCGGGATTGGATTCTACTCGGCACTTCATCTGGCGCGCGCTGGCTGTGCCGTCATCCTCGCGTGCCGCAACCGCAAGTCGGCGGAGATTGCCCGGACCCGCATCCTTGGCGAGGCACCGCAGGCGGAGGTCGAAATTGCCGACCTGGATCTCGCCAATCTCGACTCGGTGCGCAGTGCCGCGGAGGCCTTCGTGTCCACAGGACAGCGGCTCGATCTGCTCATCAACAACGCGGGGGTGATGGCCTACCCGAAGCGGCAAACCACGGCGCAGGGATTCGAGGCGCAGTTTGGGACGAATCACCTGGGACATTTCGCGCTCACTGGCCTGCTGCTGCCGTCGCTGTTGCAGCCGGGCCATGACGGGTCACGCATCATCACCGTCAGCTCGATTGCGCATCGCGGCGCGACGATGGACTTCGGCGACCTGCAGTGGGAGCGCCGCTACATTCCCTGGCCGGCGTATCGCCGCAGCAAGCTCGCGAACCTGCTCTTCGGGTTCGAACTCGAGCGGCGGCTGGAGCGTGCGCATGCACCGGCGATGAGCATCGTCGTGCATCCCGGCGTCTCACAGACCAATCTGTTCGCAGCGGGTCCTGGCTCTGGAGGCGGGCTGCTGGCCAAGATCATTCCGCCCTTCATCGAGCTGACGGCGCAGTCGGCGCAGCAGGGCTCCTGGCCGACGCTGTATGCGGCAACCAGTGCTGACGTGCTGGGTGGCCACTACTACGGGCCGGACGGCTTTCGGGAGATGCGCGGATATCCGGTGGAAGTCCGTGCTGAGATGCAGGCCTATGACGAACAACTCGCGGCGAAGCTGTGGCAGGTCTCTGAACAGCTCACGGGTGTCGAGTACCCGCTCTAGCGCAGGCGCTCACGCACCTCGGGCCGGATCAGATAGAGAAACAGGATCATGTCGAAGGCGGCGACGCCCAGCAGCCACAGCGTGTGATATTCGGCCACTGACCACATGCTGTGCACCATCGAAATGAAGATCGCCGCCAGAGTCATCGCCCAGCCCCAGCGCTTCGACCGCAGCAGCCCCTGACCCGCCACGGCAAACGCCACAGCGAAAATCAGCGCAGACTTCGGCATCTTGTGCATGCTGACCGCGAGCAGCCACAGCATGCACAGCAGAAACATGTAGAGCCCAATCGCCGCCACCCCGGGTAGCGGCCTCGCTCTTTCCTGATCGTTCATAAGGTATGGAGATAGGCGAGAAGCGCCTGTAGTTGCTGCTCGTCGAGCTGATTGGCGTAGCCCGGCATCATATTGCGCCCGTGCAGAATCACCGGCGTAACGCGCTGATCGTTCGC
>DASSKX010000757.1:0-2383 GCA_035689925.1 Acidobacteriaceae bacterium | reverse complement strand
CGCGGCGACATAGGCCTCATCGATCGTCATCGCAGCGGTTGGCTTGACCGCGATCTCCGGTGGTCGCACCGGAGCCCCAGGTTGAGGAGAAGGTTGCCGAGAAGGAAGCGGCGTCGCAGGAGGTGGCGGCGTGTAAGCCACCTGTTGCTTATGCGCGCAACCCGCTGCCAGACCCACCAGCAGCGTTGCCGCAGCAATTCCGCACGTCTTCGAAAGCACTACCAGTCTGCGTTGGCCCGGGTACGTCGATGCCATGCTGCTCACTGACCCCGGCGGCTTTCCAGATGTTCGGCCAGCCGGCTCAGTTGCTCGGCGGCCACCCGCAGCGCCTTCGACGAGTTCTCCCGGACCTCCGGCACGACACGATCGTTCAGGAAGTCAACAACTTTGCGCACTTCCTCCTCCATCTTGTCGCTCAGGCCGCCGAACTGCTCATCGAGTTTGCGGCCCACATTCTCAAATCGTCCGTGGCTATCCTCGGGCATGGCGTCTCTCCTCCCCTCAGGGCGTAGCTCCAGTATTTCCAGCCGTTCGTGCCGGGTCAATTCCCCGCCCCGGCAGCGTGCCTCATCAGTAACATTCTGGCGCAGAAACACGGCATGCGAACTATGCTCGGTCAACCGATTTCGCGCTGTAAGCGTCGGATCACCTGGGGCCGTGGCCACCCGTCCCTGCTCTGAGCCGCCGGCCTTCTTCCGTTGTCTCTGGCCGAGCGTCTCATCAGGAGCCACCCTGAGTCCGCCGGAGGCAGATCCTCGCGAATGTTCTCGACCAGCACGGCTCATCACTCCGCCCGTCCAGGCTCATGCCTCCCATTGCTGCTCCTGCTCTTGGCTATGCCCTGCTTCGCCCAGCGAGCCAACCGGACCGAGCGGGCTCAGAGCATCCCTGAACTGCTGGCCGAGTTGTCTTCGGGGGCTGCGCTCCGCTCTTTCCCGGATCCCGCTGTGGCCTCCGCCGGAGCGGGACAGCAGGTTTTCCCTCCGACCGGCCCGCGGCGGCAGAGAGTGCCGGCCCTGCAATCAACATGGATTCCGATTCCACGCCCCTGCACCACGGATTATTGCAGCGCCGCTCCGCCACCTCGGAGTTGCTGCGAAGAGCAGAACACCAGCGACTTCGAAGCCTACCTGCTGCACAACGTCATCCATATCTACACGCCTCGGGAGCTTGGTTCGATGGCCGTACACGGCGTGATCGATCCGTTTAACCTGTTGACCATCGTGGGCACCTCGGCATTTTCGGTGGGCATCGATGCCAATTCACCCTACGGCCCTGGCGCTATGGGCATCGCGAAACTCAGCGGCACCACGCTCAGCGCGGACATGGTGAATGCTTTCTTCGAGACGTTCCTGATCCCCTCCATCGATCATCAGGATCCCCGCTATCACCGGATGCCCAACGCGCCGCTCGCCTGGCGGATCGCTCACTGCCTGTACCAACCTTTCTGGACGGTCAGTGACACAGGGAAACCGATGGTGAATTATTCGAACCTCATCGGTTCTGTAGCCGATGAAGCGGTGTTCGTCACCTACGTGCCCTTTCAGGAGAAAGGGCTGGCACCCAGCGCCACACGCGTCGGCCTGAACCTGGCGACCACGCCAATCGGCAATCTCATCACCGAGTTCTTCCCGGATGTGGCCCGCCACATCAACATCAACGTCGTCTTCTTCCAGCGGATCATCAATCGAGTCGCCATCGAAGAGGCGGTCGGTCCGTCAGCCCCGGCACCCTAGGTTCACCGGTTCCCGCCGACGTATCGCGGCTCGCGCCCCGGCTGCCATGGATCGTAATGCTGCGCGAATTCCGCCCGTTGTTCCGTCGTCGGGTGGCTGTAGGTCCAGAAGACGACCAATGGATTGGGCGCGGGATCGTCCAGCCACAGCGCTGCGTCGCTACAAAACGAATGCACGACCGTCGCCTGCGGGTCCGGCACGATGCCGTGGATCACCTCCTGCCCATACACATCTGCCTGATGCTCGATCCGTCGGCTGAATGCATTGCCAATCGGCTCGGCCAAAAAGCTCAGCACGACGAGCATCAGCAGGATCAGCCCTAGCGAACTCCACTGGCCGACATCGATAGTTCCCAGCACCGTTCCCTTTCGCCGCACGATCGTTCTCAATGCATGAAAAGCGATCCAGTAGAACAGCAGGATGACGGCTGCCGAAAAGGCCAGCCCTTTCGGGATGTGATGGAGCACGTAATGGCCCTGCTCGTGGCCATAGGTGAACAGAATCTCGTTCGGCGATTCCTCGCGCAGTGTAGTGTCCCAGACGACGATGCGCTTCGACGGTCCGATCCCCGTGACATAGGCGTTGGGCGTGGTCACTCTGCGGCTCGCGTCCATCAAAAAAATGCGATCCGGGGGAATGTGCAGGCC
>DASSKX010000756.1:0-4065 GCA_035689925.1 Acidobacteriaceae bacterium | reverse complement strand
ATAAGACGGCTCGCAAAGGGGTCGGCGACTACGCCATTCGTGTCCGTGGCGTCGCGTCTCACGCCGGCGTGGATTTCGAACGGGGCCACAGCGCCATCCACGAGCTGGCGTATCAAGTGGAGAAGGTCCGTGGCTTCACGGAGCCGAGTCGTGGGCTAACCGTGAACGCCGGTGTGATCCGCGGAGGCACGCGGACCAACGTCATCGCCGCCGAGGCGGAAGCTGCCATCGATGTCCGCATCGCTCGTGCCAAAGACGCCGGGCGCATCGATCGCAAGTTTCGGTCGCTGCGCGCTCGTGACAAGGGCTGCCTTCTTCTGGTGGAAGGCGGCATGAATCGTCCACCCATGGAGCGCACCCGCTCGACGGTGGCGCTCTTTCGCCGCGCCGCGACTTTGGCGCGGCAGATCGGGTTCGTATTGACAGAGGCGGCAACCGGCGGCGGATCCGACGGAAACTTTACCGCCGCGCTGGGAGTCCCTACTCTGGACGGTATGGGTGGAATCGGCGAGGGCGCTCATGCATCTCATGAATCGGTGGTGCTGCGGGAACTGGTTCCCCGCACCGCGCTGCTCGCGGAGATGATTCGCACGACCTAACGTCCGGCCCCGGAGGACGATCGATGCTGAAGCTGATGGAACTCGGTTTACTCGCTGTGACGCTGCTGATCGTCCTCGGCCTGGTGCTCGCCGGGCCGCCGGAAGCGCCTCCGGAAGAGGCTCACCCGGTAGGCGCCCAGGAGCCGGACAAGGCGCGTCCGAAAGCCAGCTAAGCGCGTTTCGCAAAGAGCGCCGACTGGGCGGCGGCTTCGATTCCCCTCCGCCGCTGTGCCGCGTCGATCATGCTGGCCGCCAGGGCCAGCGGCAAACCAACCACATTGAAGTAGCAGCCGTGAATGCGCGGGATCCAGCGGGCGGCGCGTCCCTGGATGGCATAGGCGCCTGCCTTGCCGTGGGGCTCGCCGGAAGCGATGTACCCTGCGATGGTCTCGTCGGAAAGGGAAGAGAAGGTCACATGCGTGATCTCCGCCGCGACCTCAAGTGCTCCCGCTGCAACAATCGCGAGGCCGGTGATCACCTGATGCGTGGCTCCGGAGAGCATGCGCAGCATGCGCGCGGCGTCGGCGTCATTCTCCGGCTTGCCCAGAATCTCGCCGGTCGGCGCGACGACGGTTGTGTCGGCACCCAGAACGACGGCTGCATCCGCTGCCCCCGCAGCGAGCGCCAGCAGTTCCGGCGACTGCGCGACAGCCTCAGCCTTTTCGCGGGCCAGGCGCAGCACGTACGGAATGGGCTCCTCGCCTGGACGCACGTCCTCGCAGACTTCCGCGGGAATGACCTGAAACGTGTAGCCCGCCTGCGTCAGCAGATCGCGGCGACGCGGCGAGGCAGAGGCCAGCACGAGCATGAGGGAATTATTTCAGAGGGGCGGCCTATGAGTGCTCGGGATTGGAGCCGGGCTCCGGGAAATCCGAATCGTTGTCTTTGATTTCCTGATCGTGCTCGCGATGGGGCAGCTGATTTGCCAGGCGATGTTGTCCTTCGCCGGGCTGAGTCTGCTCCGCCGGCACGTCTTCAATCGCACCCTTGCAGGCATCTGCGTCTTTGCTTTTCATTGCTCCTCCCGGCCTGAGATCAAAACGTCTGATTCCAGTCGGATGCGCCGCATGCAACGCTGCGATGCTTCCGATGAAGTGCTAATGTTGGACGCGATGAGCCCTGATGTCAATCCGCAGGTGCTGCTTGAGACGGCGCTGCGCGAGGCGCGCACGGGTTTGGCCGAAGGAGGGATCCCCATCGGTGCGGCGATCTTCACGCACGAGGGCCGCCTGCTCGGCGCCGGACACAACCGGCGTGTCCAGCATGGCGATCCTTCCGCGCACGGTGAGACGGACGCGTTCCGCAACGCGGGCCGCCAGCGGTCCTACCGGGACCTCATTCTGGCCACGACACTCGCGCCCTGCTGGTACTGTAGCGGGCTGATCCGCCAGTTTGGATTTCGAACGGTGATCGTCGGCGAGAGCCGGACCTTTCAGGGCGGCATCGGCTGGCTGCGCGAACTCGGAGTCGAGGTGATCGACCTCGACTCCGAGGAATGCGTCCGGTTGCTGCGCGGCTTCATTGCGGCGCACCCGGAGATTTGGAACGAGGACATTGGGGAGGACAGCCGGTAGCCGGTAGCCCATAGCCAGTAGCAAAAACCGCAACGCTGAAGCGCGTGCCACTGCTACGGGGCTGCATGGTCGCTACCGGCTGGCCGCGACCGCCATCTGCTCGTCAACCCACTTCTTCGTCTCGGCCGATTTGGTCCACTCGCCTGCAACCTGGCCGGTGGTGACGTTGACGCGGTTCCAGAAGTTGATGAGGCCGATGGTCAGGACCAGCGCGGCGAGGGCGCGCTCGTCGTAGTGGCGCGTGGCTTCACCCCACACGGCATCGGGCACCGGGTCGGAGCGGTCGGCGATCCGCGTGGCAGCTTCCGCGAGCGCGAGCGCGGCGCGCTCTGCGTCCGTGAACTGCGGGGAATCTCGCCACGCGCCTAGGGCGAAGAGACGCTCCTCGGACTCGCCGGCCTGGCGCAGTTCGCGGGCATGCATGTCGACACAGACGCTGCAGCCATTGATCTGGCTCACGCGCAGCAGCACCAGCTTCGCGGTGGTGTCGGGCAGGCCGCTTTTGCCCATCGCCGCTTTCATGGCAAACGAAGCCTGCACGACTTCCGGATAGATCATGGCGGGATTCTTCATACGTGATTGCATTTCGATTTCTCCTGAGAATGAGATTTCGTGTCCCATACCGATGACGTATCGGGAACGCGCGGTGTGACGGCGTTCTCAGCGAATTGCGCCTGGCTTCCTGGTGATGTCGCACGCGATCGGTTAAGAACTCGAAGCAGGATGTAACGGCGGCCTTTACGGGTGGGGCGGACCCTTGGGGAGCGTGAGGAAGGCGACAACCAGCATGGCGGCGGTGATGAGGATTGGTGTGGACCACGTCAGCCAATGCCTTTCGCCGGCCGGAGCAGCCGAAGGAAGGCGTCGCGAGGGTGGGCGCAGCGCCGAGGAGAGGAGCGTGAAGGCGGCGAAGATCAGAGGCACAATCCACTGGCCTGGGCGCGCTCCGATGAAGAGCAGGGAGGCGGCCGCGCCGGTGAAGTCGAAGAAGGCGCCCGCATAGGCCCATTCTTTCAGCCGCGGAAATCGGGGTACGAGCAGAGCCAGCGTTCCGGGGATCCGCCACGCGCCGAGGATGTATAGCAGATATTGGGGATAACCGAGCCGGACGAGCGAGGCGCGAACAAACTCGATGTGCAGCAGATCCCAGAGGGCACCGGCGGCCAGCTCAAAAGCGACCACAATCGTGAACAGCCAGTAGGCAATCAACCGGGCACGGGACTGCGTGGCATCGGCTTCGTGCATCGACGCGAGTACGCCGGCCGCGGTGGCCAGCACAATCAGAATTATGGTGAGAGCGGCTGTCATGCTGCGTATGCCTCCTCTGTCACATACACTGGCATTCGTTCGTCATAGTGATGACGAAGGTCTGCGGGAGAATGTGACAGATGGGCGAGCATGACATCCTGGCGCAGCAATTCGAAGAGCACCGCGCACATCTGCGCGGCGTCGCCTACCGGATGCTCGGCTCGCTCAGCGAGGCGGAGGACGCGGTGCAGGAATCGTGGCTGCGCCTCAGCCGGTCGGACGCCGGCGGTGTTGAGAATCTGCGCGGATGGCTTACGACCGTGGTGGCCCGTGTGTGCCTCGACATGCTGCGCTCGCGGAAATCGCGCCGCGAAGAGCCGCTGGAGGCGCCTGGTTCGGAAGCCGGGGCCGTCGCTCATCATGCGCCTGACCCAGAGACGGAAGTGATGCTGGCCGACTCGGTAGGACTCGCCACGCTCGTGGTGCTGGACCGGCTGAAGCCTGCCGAGCGCCTCGCCTTCGTGCTGCACGATTTGTTTGACATTCCCTTTGACGAGATCGCTCGGATCGCGGGCCGCACTTCTGAATCCGTGCGTCAGCTCGCCAGCCGTGCGCGCCGCAGGGTTCGCGGCGTCACCCAGGTG
>DASSKX010000755.1:0-4734 GCA_035689925.1 Acidobacteriaceae bacterium | reverse complement strand
GATCGGGATCATCAGCTGCGTGGCCTCGTAAATGCCGTAGCCGGTCCAGCTGTAGCCGGTCATCATGATGAGTGGCACCATCCCGATCTGGGCGTAGTTGGCGCGGGTCATCTCGCGCGCGGCGTGATGCGCGCACACATGCGCGATCTCGTGCGCCATGACGCCGGCCAGTTCGGCCTCCTCATCCGCCGCCAGGATCAGCCCTGAGTTAACGTAGAAGAATCCCCCCGGCAGCGCCATCGCGTTGATCTCATCGGTGTCGATCACCTTGATCGTGAATGGCACCTTGCAGTCGGAGTTCTTCACGATATTCTGGCCGATGCGGTTGACGTATTCGGTGATCACCGGGTCCGTGATGAAGCGGGTGCTCTTCTCGATCTCGTCCGCGTACTGCTTGCCCATGCGGATCTCCGATTCTGTCGAGTACCAGTTCCCCATACCGCGGCATCCAATGCAGCGAGTCCCGACCGCGTTCACATCCTCAAGGCTCCCCGTCTTCACCCCCGGCATTTTGCCGTCCTTGTCGGGGTACACCTGCTTAAAGGGATTGACATTCGGATCGGTCAGCGCCTGGTTCTGATTCCCACTTGGCTTCCAGCCCTGATCCTGGTCCGGCGAGACCGTTGGCTTCTGCTGGACGCAGATGTCTCCGCCCGCACCCGGCGCGCGATGCAATACCGGCCCCGGACACGTCTCGTCGGTCTGCTTCTCCTGCTTATCGGCGGTGGCAGGCGTCGCCTGATCGGCCGCTGGTGCAGCCGCCGGCGCTGATGATCCCGAATCCGATCCAGGTGAATTTGTGCTCTGAGCGACGGCAAGAGAGCCGAAAACCGCCAGCGTTGCGGAAGCCAGCAGACTGAGGGTCAATTTGCGGGTGGGCATGGGTAAAGCCTCTCCAGGGCGGACAAAGCCCTGCTCACTTTAGACGTAGTATGCGCCTTTTGCGTAATGTCCGGCACCAGCTTTTATTTCAATCCGCCGCCCGCTTTCAGATGTCCCGCTGGCGTCATTCTGCGGTCAGTTTTCCATCATCCTGAAGCAAAAGGGGGCCGCTTGGAGCGGCCCCTGCCGAACCCGCTCCACCGGGCTGGCTACTTCCACGTCACGGTGGGCATAATCTGCGCCTTGTCCACCCGGTCCCTGTACCGGATCGCGAACTGCAGCAGGGACGTCAGCAGCGACTCCGACAGGCAGTGTGGAACCAGGCCCAAATCCTTCAGTTGCGTGTTCTTCGCGTTGTAATAATGCGCTTCCTTCTCTACCCGCGGATTCTTCACGTGGTCCACTTCGACCTTCATCCCGGCATCTTCGCCGGCCTTCTTGACCATCAGGGCCAGATCCAGGACGCTGAACTGCTCCGTGAACTGATTGAAGACGCGGAATTCGCCTTCCGCGGCAGGGTTAGCCACGGCGATCTCCATGCAGCGAACCGTATCTCGAATGTCCAGAAATCCGCGGGTCTGCCCACCGGCTCCGTACACCGTCAGCGGGTGGCCAATGGCGGCCTGAATACAGAACCGGTTCAGGGCCGTGCCGAAGACCTCGTCATAGTCCAGCCGGTTGATCAACACGTCGTCAATGGCGGTCTGGTCGGTCAATACCCCGTACACCACCCCCTGGTTCAGGTCCGTTGCGCGGAGACCCCAGATCTTGCAGGCAAAACGGATGTTGTGGGTGTCGTGCACCTTGCTCAGGTGATAAAACGAGCCGGGCTGCATCGGGTACGGCAGCCTGTCTTCGCGGCCGTTGTGGCGGATGGTGATGTAGCCTTCCTCGATGTCGATGTTCGGCTGCCCGTACTCGCCCATCGTACCCAGCTTCACCAGATGGATCGCTTGATTAAACTCCCGTATTGCAAAGAGGAGATTAAGGTTACCGACGACGTTGTTGACCTGCGTCATCACCGCGTGCTCCCGATCGATCATCGAGAACGGAGCGGACCGCTGCTCGCCAAAATGCAGGATCGCCTCGGGCTCGAACTTCCGCATGAAGCTTTGCACGAATGGGTAGTCGCAGATGTCGCCGACGAAGAGTTCAATCTTCTTTCCTGTGAGCTGGCGCCATCGGTCAACGCGATGCCGGATTGGCGCGATCGGCGTCAGCGTGTCGATGCCGAGGGTCTGGTCCCAGTGGCGGCGCACCAGGCTGTCGACAATCCCTACGTCATAACCGCGATCCGACAGGTAGAGAGCCGTGGCCCACCCGCAATATCCGTCGCCTCCGACCACCAAAACTTTCATCGATCTTCCTTCAGTGCAGAGATTGGCGAAAGCCTGCCAGCGCGGCAGGCTGCTCGTCCTGATTACGCATAAGCCTGAACGGCCCCCTGGGGGCGGCCCCTCGGCGATTGTAAGGGAAGCTCAAACCGTTGAATCTTCTCGTGAATGGACGGGATGAGCGCCGACTTCAGTTTACCTGCTGCAGGCGGTCAATGAGCTTCTGGGCCAAACTCTCTCCGGATTCCGACCACAGCAGCCGCGTCGAGATTCCGCTGTTCTTCTGGACGAGATTGGTGAACGTGACCAGTTGCTGCACATTCTGCTTCACGCGCTGCACGGCGTCTTCGTCCAGATCCACGTCTTCGTACAGGAAGGGCGTGTCCGGTCCGAAGTCGACGCGGATGTGCCCGTTTGTCTCGTACGCTTGATCGTCGAACTCAGGGCCGAATGCCACCACGCGCACGATGCGTGGCTCATGGCGCCACATCGTGTCCAGGCCGCCCGCCGACTGCTCCGGAACCCAAAGCTCCCATACCAGCTCAAATTCCCAGGCGTAATCGTCGTGCGCATTTTCCATCGCGGCGGCAATCACCGCTTCGGGCACGGCCGCCTCGTCATCGGCGTCGTTCCGATACACGCGCTGCCACACTGGCGATTCGTTCCATGAAATGGGATACACCGTGGCAGCCGAGATCTTGTCCGATCCTCCAGCAGCCGCGAACTGCTCCATGACTTTCTGCAGCGCGCCCGGGAGGGCCTCCATGCGAAAGTTCGGATACCACAAGCTCAGATACAGCTGATCCGCCATGCTATTTCCTGCCAGATGCCTGTCTCGGAAGAAACGACATCGCCCAATCGTATTCGGGGATGGAGGGATGAAACCAGAGCGCAGGGTGGAAGTCAACCGGCTCCGGCCTTCGCCGGCACCACATCAGGACGATCCTGCTTCTATTGATTGAAGAATTCACCCATGCCTGGAGAAGCGGCGGCACTGCCGGGAGGATTTGAGAGATTCAACAGGGTCATTACCGTCCGCAGCATGCTTCCGTGCTGATATAGAAACGTACTGTTCTGCCGATAGCCCACCTTAACCGGAGGACCCCAGAAGAGAGCCGCCACGTGCCCACCACCGTTGGTCACATCAGTGGTCACCGACTCGTCGAAGTCCACGATAAGAACGCCATCCCCGCCGGTCTGAAATGCCTTGTCATTCATCAGCGGCTGCACGATGCGAGCCTGGAGCCAGGCATCCGCCTGCTGCGGCGGACCGGTATGTGCGTCGTCGTTGATATTCGGCACGATGAACGAAAACCGCGGGAGATTGCCGCTCGCCAGATCCTGGCCAAATTGCGTAAACGGGTTAATGACCGCGTTCGCCACCTGCGCATTATTGGCTACATCCGAGAGCATCGCGAACGGGTCATGCCGAATGACATATCCCCCCGTGTCTCCGCCCAGGTAACCCTGCTTGATGTCTTCCGCATAGACCTTAAAGGTGACACCCTGGCTCAGCATGTGGCGCGCAATATTGTCGACGTCCCAAACTTTGGTGGAGCTGTCGTCGAACGTCAATGTCTGCCCCGTGGTGAGCATGAAATAGTCCGGAAGGGAGCCGTGGGCATCCGCGTAGTAGTTGGTCGCTAGTGCCCCCTTGGGGATCAGGTTGTTGTAATTCGTCCAAGTTTTCGTGTTCCCGACGACGGACTCGTAGCTCTGGTTCTCCTCCATCACCAGCACAACGTGCTGGCTTTGCGGGATGGTCCCTGAGGACGGGGCGGCCTTGGTCAGCATGCTGTCCTTGGAACCACCGCCACAGCCGGCGACCGCAACAGTGACCGCAGCGACCGCGGCGGCCAGAACTGCCCTGGACTGGGGAGAAATGTTTTGCCAGAAGGATGGACTTGTCATTCTTCGGCCCAAGCGTTACCTCGCATTAACCTTGGATGCAGTGAACCCGGCCTGAACTGGCTCGCATTGGAAAATGCCTGATCTCGCTCAATTTGCGTGCGTTAGGCAGGCGATAATGGAGCTGTGGCGCTGCTGCCTTCCATCCCCGCCCCGGTGAATCCCGGCGGGCCCCTTGAATGGGACCGCTTTGTCGCGCTGCTCGGCGCCTCGGCCCAGTCATCGCTGGGACGCACCTGGCTTGCCAGCCTCACCCCGTCTTCGGAGCGCGCATGGATTGCCCGCCAGCATGCGCTCGTCGCCGAAATGCGCGTGCTCGCCGCATCCGGCGCGATACCCGTTACCCGATCTCTCTTTGATCCCTCCGACCTCCTCGCGAAGGCGCGCATTGAAGGTGTGGCGCTCGAATCGGAAGAGCTGCGCAGCCTCATTGCTCTCGCCGAGGAGATCGCCTCCTGGACCGACCTGATCCGCACACCGCCTGAGGCCGCGAATGGCCGGATCCCGGAACTGACCGTCCTCTCCCACGATCTGCTCGCCACCAGCCTTCGTCCGCTGACGGAGAATCTCCGCGAGAAGATTCTGCCCGACGGCACTCTCTCCGACGATG
>DASSKX010000754.1:0-3937 GCA_035689925.1 Acidobacteriaceae bacterium | reverse complement strand
CCTCGCGCCCGGCGCGCACACCCTCACCGTGATGGACATCGACAACAACTTCAACGTCATCCACCGCTCCAGCGTTTCGTATTCCGTCCAGTAAAGAAGGAACAGTAAGCAAAAGAGGCCGGAGTCATCCGGCCTCTTGTCTCTTTGGGCGAAGCAGCACTACCCCATCAGCGCCTGAACAACTTCGGGAGCCGAGTGCAGTGCCGCATCGAGTTGCGAGGCATCCTTCCCGCCGGCCTCCGCCATGTCAGGACGCCCGCCGCCGGATCCGCCGACACGCTTCGCAATCTGCCCCACCACTTTGCCCGCCTGTACTTTGCCGGTCAGGTCCTTCGTCACGCCGACGATCAGCGCGACCTTGCCGTCATCCTGCGCGCCGCCGAGAACGACGACGCCGGACCCCAGCTTCGTGCGCAGATTATCGACCAGCGTCCGCATCTGTCCGCGATCGAGGGCATCGACACGCTGCGACAACACCTTGATGCCCGCGACATCGACCGCCTGATCGGCCGCGCGCGAAACCGCCGAAGCAGCGGACTTCATCCGCGCCTCGTCCAGCTCGCGCCGCAGACGTTTCAGCTCGTCTTCCTGCGCGGCGATACGCTGCCGCAGCGCCTCCGCCGGAGCCAGCTCCGGACTTGGCGCCAGCTGCGCCGCCAGTTGCGCCACCTGATAATCGCGGCGGAACTCGTTCAGCGCGCCCAGCCCCGTGACGGCTTCGACGCGGCGCACGCCCGACGACACGCTCCCCTCACCCAGCAGTTTCACCACGCCGATCTCGCCTGTCGCGGCGGTGTGCGTGCCGCCACACAGCTCCGTCGAAAAGTCGCCGATCTTCACCACGCGCACCCGCTCGCCGTACTTCTCGCCGAAGAGCGCCATCGCGTGATACTCGTTCACCGCCACATCAATCGGCACATCCTCAAGCGTGTCGACTTTCGTGTTGCGCAGCGTCTCCTTGTTGATCAGGTCTTCGATGTCCTGCAGTTCCTCATCGGCGATCCCGGCAAAGTGCGAAAAGTCGAAGCGCAGCCGATTCGGCTCGACGAGTGATCCAGCCTGCTTCACATGTTTTCCCAGCACCTCCCGGAGCGCAGCGTGCAGCAGATGCGTCGCTGTGTGATTGCGGCGCGTCGCGTAGCGGAAGTTCCCGTCGACCACCGTGTCCACCTTCGCCCCGATTTCAATCGGCTGGCGCAGCACCGCGCGATGCGCGAAGACGCCCTGCACCGGCTTGGTACATCCGCTCACATCGGCCACCACCGAATTGTGGTCGTCCGAGTAGAGCCAGCCCGTATCGCCGATCTGCCCACCGGAGTCCGCGTAGAAGCTGGTGCGATCCAGCACAATCTCCACCGCATCGCCGGCCGCTGCCGCAGGCACACCCTGCCCGTCCTTCACGATGGCCAGCACCTCGGCGCCATCCACGCGCAGATGGCGATAGCCCTCGAACTCCGTCTTCGGCAGATCACGAAAGACGGGGCTGGCCGTCTTCTGCGATCCACCTTTCCACGACGCGCGAGCGCGCGCCTGCTCAGCGGCGCGGGCCTCCTCGAAACCTTCAAGGTCGAAGTGGATCCCGGCATCGCGCGCCGCATCCATCATGAAGTCCAGCGGCAGACCAAACGTTTCGTAAAGATGAAAGGCGGTCTTGCCGTCGAGCTTGCCGCCTTGCATCGCATCATCGAGCTTCGCGGAGCCAACCTCGATCACCCGGGCGAACTGGTTCTCTTCCGCCTCCACCACCTTCGCCACGCGCTCGGCGCTCTCCTTCAGCTCCGGATAAGCACCCTGCATCTCGTCGCGCACGGCGTAGACCATCTGGCACATGAAGGGCTTGTGCTGCCCGAGCAACCGTCCGTGACGGATACCGCGCCGCAAAATCTTGCGCAGCACATACCCGCGGCCTTCGTTCGACGGCAGCACACCGTCGCCGATCAGAAATGTCGACGCGCGCGCATGGTCCGCAATGATGCGCAGCGACGCATTCTCGACGTCGTCCCTGACGCCCGTGAGTTCGGCAGCCCTCCGAATCAGCGGCGTAAACAAATCCGTCTCGAAGTTGCTGACCTTGCCCTCGAGCACCGCAGCCACGCGCTCCAGCCCCATGCCCGTGTCAATCGACGGCTTCGGCAGCAGGTTCAGCTCGCCCTGGGAATTGCGATCGAACTGCATGAAAACGAGATTCCAGATCTCCACGTAGCGCGCATCGTCCTGGCCGAATGGCTTATCGACGCCCGGCGTCTCGGCCGCCTCGAGTCCCATGTCATAAAAAATCTCCGAGCACGGACCGCAGGGGCCGGTCTCGCCCATCTGCCAGAAGTTGTCCTTCATGCCGTACTCGTGGATGCGGTCGGCGGGCACACCCTGCCCGAGCCAGAGGTAATACGCCTCCTCGTCGCGCGGGACGCCGTTCTCGCCCTTGAAGATCGTTACGTACAACCGGTCCTTCGGGATGCCGAACCACTCCGGCGAGGTCACCAGCTCCCAGGCGTAGGCAATCGCGTCTTTCTTAAAGTAGTCGCCGAAGCTGAAGTTTCCCAGCATCTCGAAAAACGTGTGGTGCCGCCGCGTAAACCCGACGTTCTCGAGGTCGTTGTGCTTGCCGCCCGCGCGGACGCACTTCTGCGAGGTGGTCGCGCGCGAGTAGTCGCGGCGCTCAAGCCCCAGGAAAACATCCTTGAACTGGTTCATGCCCGCGTTCGTGAAGAGCAGCGTTGGGTCGTTCGCGGGAACCAGCGAAGAAGAATGGACGCGGCGATGGCCTTTTGTCTCGAAGAAGCGGAGAAAGGCTTCGCGGATTGCAGAGCCGCTCCAGGCTTGGTTCGCGGGGCCGTTTTTCGTGCTGGAAGGCATACTCTCCTGAGTTTACCGGAGGAGCCTGCCACGAAAGTCGCATCGCCTCGAAATGCCTGCCAATCCACGGCTCCCGCTGGTAGACTCATGCGGCACTGTAAAGCGCTGCCCCCACGGCGTTCGAATCCCCATCCCTTCCAGGGCCCAGGAGAATCCTCGATGGCGACTGCAACCCATACTGCGAACTCAGCTCAGGTAACCCCCGAACGCCTCATGCAAATAGCCTGGGGCTATGCCGCGCCCCTCATTCTCGAGGGCGCGCTCAAACATGGCGTCTTCGACACGCTCGACAGCGGGCCGAAGAATATCTGGGAGGTCGAGAAAGCGACCGGCGCCTCCGTCCGCGGTCTCACCGCCATCATGAACGCACTCGTCGGCATGCAGTTCCTGGCCGTCGATGACGAAGGCCGCTACTCCCTCACCCCGGAAAGCGCGACCTTCCTGGTCCGGAGCAAACCCGGATTCATGGGCGGCCTGATCCGCCACACCAGCGAGCACTTGATTCCTCGCTGGTTGCACCTCAACGAGGTCGTCGCCACCGGCAAGCCGGTCGTCGCCGTCAATCAGGAGAAGACCGGCGGCGAATTCTTCCACGACTTCGTCACCGACATCATGCCGCTGGCCTATCCCGCCGCCCAATATCTGGCCGCGGAGATGAATTTCGGCCAGTCCGGCGAGCCGGTACGCGTGCTGGACCTGGCCGCAGGCTCGGGCGTCTGGGGCATCGCGCAGGCGCAGGCCTCGTCCCGCGTCCGCGTCACAGCCGTCGACTGGCCGGAGGTCATCCCCGTGACGCAAAAGACTGTCACGCGTTTTGGACTCGCCGACCGCTTCTCGTACGTTCAGGGCGATCTCCACGATGCGGATTTTGGCGCCGGATATCAACTTGCGACGCTGGGGCACATCCTGCACAGCGAGGGCGAGGCTCTCAGCCGTAAGTTGCTGGCGAAGACTCATGCCGCGCTCGCGAGCGGTGGCACGATCGCTATTGCCGAATTCCTCGTCAATCAGGAGCGCACCGGCCCCGTGATGGGCCTCATCTTCGCCGTCAACATGCTGGTCCACACCGATACCGGCACCA
>DASSKX010000753.1:0-2796 GCA_035689925.1 Acidobacteriaceae bacterium | reverse complement strand
GGGGTCGGCAGTTCAAATCTGCCCGTCCCGACCATTTCTCACCGAACCTCAGAGGTTCAGTGGCTTGCAAACACGCAATACTGCTCTTTTGAACTCCGCCTCGTAATGGATCTAACCTGCTGGGGCATAGAAATCCTCAGCAAGCGAGCGGTGGCTTTTACTGCGAAATGTGCGTGAGCGGTGGGCTGTTCACGTCGACTTGCGTAGCTAGCTGCCGAGCAGCGGCGGGCCGACTACCTTCATTCCGTTGCGCTCAAAACGGCCGGGGTCGTCGACTTTGGCATCTGGCCGGCTGGCCTCCTCAAAAAAGCTCTCGATCCGGGCCGCAGGCGTGAACGCGAAGAGCATGCGCCCTGGCTTTTCCCCCAAATAGGCCCAGACGTGCGGCACCGCCCGCGGTGCGAGCACGGAGTCGCCCGGCTTCAGTCGCAGCTTCCTCTCGCCGATTTCCATCAGGACATCGTCGCTGCCCTCCAGGAAATAGAACCACTCCTGCTGCTCGAAGTGGATGTGCCGCGGAGGCCCACCGCGAAGCATGTTGCGGTTCTCCATGATGAACAAGCCTCCATCCGTCTCAACGGTGAGAACCTTGAAATCCAGATGAGTGTTCGCCCGTGCTGCCTTATGCATACGGCCGGTGCGGTCAGTTCCCGATCGAACGACATGAAGAGACTCCGATTCTGTTTGCCCCAACAGATACGGCGCGAAAGGCAGTGCGGAGAGTGCTTTCAGCAACGAACGACGGTCCAGTGCGGACATACCCGTTCCTCCAGCGTGGTGCATCGTATTTCAATGACCCACGATCACACAAACGACAAGGCGCGATGTGCCTGATTCAGGCGGCGCGCTGCAGAAAAGACTATCTGCCTGGGCCGACCAAACGCCTGAATGGCGTCAGCTCTCCGGGCTATACCACTCCGGCGAGGGTCCGCCCGCGGCTTCGATTTCCGGCACAAAGGTGCGTTCCAGCTCCGCGACCAGCGCGGCCAGGTTCTCGACGATCTTCTGCCAGTGCTCGGAGTCGCCGATGGGATATTGCCCTCTCGCGACAGCGTTCTTCGCCGGAGGCAGCGTCAGCGTCGCCTTATATCCCAGTCCATAGACCATGAAGATGGCCAGCAGGCTGTGGGACCAGGTGCCGCAATCGAGCATCAGCTCCAGCGTTGCATTGGCTGCCGTTCGCCGGCGCAGATGGAAGCTACCCGTCTCGCCGCCGGTTCCACCGCTTACGCTGTAGCCCATCGGCTTGAAGACCCGCTCCAGTGCGGGCTTCTTCGGCCCCGCATGAACGCCGAGCGCCACACGCGACATCTCCGCATTGCCGGGCAGGTCATGAGGCAGGTTGGCCTGGGCGACAATCTCCG
The DNA here is from genome assembly GCA_035689925.1 of Acidobacteriaceae bacterium. Taxonomy (GTDB): domain Bacteria; phylum Acidobacteriota; class Terriglobia; order Terriglobales; family Acidobacteriaceae; genus Palsa-343. The sequence continues at coordinate 1,432 of DASSKX010000753.1, read as the reverse complement.
CGATCGAGTCGCGGTACTTCACAGCGACCGCCTTCACCGCAACCGCCACGTCTGGATTGGCGCTCGGGATGGCCACACCCGTCGGCAGGCGAACTGCGGCAACCGGCCCCGGTCCCATCGTGCCGGGCAGCGGAGCCTGGACGGTCCTCCGCGCCTTGCCGCACGCGGCCAGCACCGTCGCCAGCGGACCGGAGGGCTCCGGCAGCTTCTTTGCCCCTGCTTCCACTTCCATCACGCGGCACGCGGTCAGCGAACGCTGGCGCCCGTTCACCCACCACGAGTCACCGATCAGAACTCCGGCCAGCATGTTGGGCGACAGCACCGAAGCAATCGGCGCCAGTTCGCCGAACTCCGGCGTGTGCCAATGCAGAGCGACACTGTGAAACGGGAACGAGCGCGGCACTCCGAGGGCAATCTCGTGCAGCGTCGCGTAGGGCACCCGTTCATTCGCGGCGGGCGAGAGCGGCCCGTTGGAGAGCCGCCGCGCACCGGGAAATCCAGGCGCCGGCGCAGCCTCGGTCACAAAACGCTCCAGTTCCGGGTGGCGCTTGAGCACGCGGTCGACGCAGGAGAAGCTCACCACGCCTCCGTCGGCAAAATTGAAATGAAGGAGCGGCTCCAGCCCGGCGTCGACGAACCCCTGCTGGACGCGGTCCATCATCGCGGCGAGCGGCTCTTTTCTGCTGGCGGCAAAGGTAGTCAGGAGTGCAACACGCATCGGCGAGGCCCTGTCTGGTGCCCGGAAGGTCGCGCTTATCTTACCGCTGACCGGAGCCGAGGGAGCGAATTTCGCGCGGCATCAGTGTGCTGACACGTGCTCCGTCTCGGCCAGCGCATGATCGGCCCGGACCTCCTGACCGCTCCACGCTTTTTTCGCGGTCCAGCTCGCGGCGGGTGCGGCCCAGAATGGATCGGTCGCCGACAACCCCAGCGGCATCCATGCCGCCGAGCAGAGATACGAACTGCCCGTCGAGATGTACGGCTCGGCAATTTCCGGCTGGTGGCCGACGAAGCCGATTTGCAGCCAGCCCTGCGCGTCGAAGGTGCCCGGCGCGTCGGTCATGCGGCGCATGACGGCGGTCAGGGCGGAGCGCACCTGGGCGGGCTGGATCGGCGGCGGCAGTTCGCGGCGCAGTGCCATCTCCGCCAGCAGATGAAACGCCCCGAAGCGGTAAGGCAGCGAGCGGCCGATCGGCGGAAAACTGCCGTCGGGCGCGATGAGCCGCTCCTGAATCTCGGCGTAGCGGCGCGCGCGCTCCAGCATGCCGGGGCGATACGGCTCCCAGGTTTGGTTGCTCTTCGACACCGTGTCGAGGATCGTCAGCAGCAGCGGATGAATGACGAAGCTGTTGTAGTAATCCCAGTGAAACGGCGGCCCGTCGCCGTAGACGCCGTCGCCTTTGTACCAGGAATCGAGGCTGCGAATGGCGTA
>DASSKX010000752.1:0-2365 GCA_035689925.1 Acidobacteriaceae bacterium | reverse complement strand
TGCCATCGGTCGGCTGTTCCGGCACCGGGATGCTGCTGTCGGTCAGCGCCGAACCACCGAAGGCCGCCAGATCAATCCGGATCACGCGCTGCTCGGTGGCACCCAGCGTCTGCGTCACGCGTCTGGCGGCAGTGAGTTCCGAACGATGGCGCTGGCCGTAGTCCACGCTCAGACAATATGCGGAAAACCCCTGCTCGCGCGCGATCGCCAGCACGGTGGCGGAGTCCAGTCCGCCGGACAGCAGCACCACGGCTTTTTTCATTGCTGCCGGCTGCTCACTTCCCGGCCACCTCGCCCCATAACTGTTTGTGCAACTGGATCTGCATGCGCACCGGCAGGTGGTCGCGCAATATCCATTCTGCCAGCCTCACCGCCGGCAGATCGTGATACGACGGTGAAAACAGCACCGGACAGACAGCGTCCAGTCCGCGCTCGACCAGAACTTGGCGTGCCCACTGATAGTCCGCTTCGCTGCAGATCACGAATTTGATCTCGTCGTCCGGAGTCAGGCAGTCGAGATTGCTCCAGCGGTTCTTGCCGGCTTCGCCGGAATCCGGCGTCTTGATGTCGAGAATCCGTGACACCCGACGGTCCACGCGTGTAATGTCGATCGCCCCGCTGGTTTCCAGCGACACCAAATAGCCGCGGTCGCACAGCGCAGTGAGCAGCGCGTGGCAGCCCTTCTGCGCCAGCGGCTCACCGCCGGTCACGGTAACGTAGCGGGCGCGACATTCGTGAACGCGTTCCAGAACATCGGCCAGCGCCATTGTCGTGCCGCCGTGGAACGCGTACGCGGTGTCGCAATAAGCACAGCGCAACGGGCAGCCGGTAAGCCGGACGAAAACGGTGGGCAGCCCGACGCGGCTGGTCTCTCCCTGCAGCGAAAAGAATATCTCGGAAACGCGCAGCGTCACGGCGCCGGCATCGTCGGCGCGTGTTTCAGGCATTGGTAAAACAGCTTCCTGCACCATCATCCGCTTGGCCGCCCGCGCACGGCTACTTCAGGTTGGCGAGCCGCTCTTTTGCCTTCCCGGCGGCGGTGCTGTCGGGGAAGCGCTTGATCAGATCCTGCATCGTCGCGCGCGCACCGACACTGTCGCCCAGTTCCTTTTGCGAGCTGGCGAGATTGAGCAGCGCGTCCGACGCTGAAGAACTGTCGGGATAAGCGCTCAGCAGCGTGCGCTGGCTTTTGATCGCGCCGGCGTAGTCGTGCAGATTGAACTGTGAATCCCCGATCCAGTACTGCGCGCGCGGCGCCAGCGTGCTTCCCGGATAATCCTTCAGAAATTTCTCGAAAGCCGCAATCGCGCCCTTGTAATCGCCGCGGCCGCGCAACTTCTGCGCGGCATCGTAGGCACGTTGTTCTGCCGCTGCATCCGCCGTGGACGAAGGGTTGGCGGCGCCGGCCGAGGCGGTGCCGGGCGCAGGCGCTGCGCCATTCGTCGGAGGCACCGCTCCTCCAGCCCCCCCCGCCTGCTCCAGCCGCCGCAACCGTGTGTCGAGATCGACGTACATGTCCTTCTGCTGCTTTTGCGTCACCCGGATCTTGTTGTTGAGCACTTCGATCTGGCCGCGCAGATCGGTCACCTGCTGCTTGAGCGTTTGAATCTGATTGTACAGATCAAGTAACCCCTGGTTCTTGAATTGATCTTCCAGCCGCGTCAGGCGCTGGTCGATCTGCTTGATCTGGTCGTCGTTGCCGAACAGGGCGGCGTGCGCGGGCAGTGCCATCGTGCTCATGGCCAGTACCCCAAATACCGCCAGGCCGCCCGCCAGAAATTGCACTGCACGCTTCATCGCCGCCCCCTCCCGCAAAGAAATTACGGATGCTGATAGACGATATCGTCACGCCGGTTCTGTGCCCAGCAGGATTCATCATGCTCGGTGCACTTCGGCTTTTCCTTGCCGTAGCTGATGGTCTCGATCTGCTGCGGCGGCACACCCAGCACCATCATCATCTGCTTCACCGCGTCGGCGCGGCGCTGACCCAGCGCGAGGTTGTACTCGGAGCTGCCGCGCTCGTCGCAGTTGCCCTGGATTTGCACGCGGGCCTGCGGATGATCGGACAGATAACGGGCATGTGCCTGCACGATGGGCTTGTACTCTTCGCTCACCGTCGAGCTGTCGAGATCGAAATAGACGCTGCGCTTCGCGAGAATGCTGTGGGGATTATTGAGATCGTTCGCGCCGAGATTCTGTCCTGCCACATTGCCGGCCTGCGCCCCTTGTCCCTGCGCCCCGCCGGCCTGTTCCACTGCGGCCGGCTTGGTTTCGTGGCTGGCGCAGCCGGCCAACGCAAGTCCCAACAGCAGCACGCACAATCCCGTCAGTTTCTTCATGTTGTCGACTCCTTTCATTGGGTTTT
>DASSKX010000751.1:0-3146 GCA_035689925.1 Acidobacteriaceae bacterium | reverse complement strand
TGGTTCGCCTGGCGATTATGCCGGCGAGGGGCTGCCTTCCGGGAGGCCGCCGGTGCGGCCCGGTTCGGGCTTGAGCACCTGCTGCACATCGGCAACGGCAGTTCCATTGCCGCCGCTCGGCTTGAGCGGAGGCAGGTCCTTGCCCTCGATGATCATGCGGATTTCGTTGGCGTCGAGCGTCTCGCGTTCGAGCAGCGCCGAAGCCAGCCGGTGCATGATCGTCTGATTGTTGTTCAGGATGTCCCACGCGGAGCGATAGGCCTCGTCGACCAGGCTGCGCACCTCGGTGTCGATCTGCCGCGCCGTCTCCTCGCTGAAATCCCGGTGCTGCGCGATCTCGCGGCCGAGGAAGATCTGCTCTTCCTTCTTGCCGAAGGTCAGCGGCCCCAGGCGGCTCATGCCGTATTCGCAGACCATCTTGCGGGCCATGTCGGTGGCGCGCTCGATGTCGTTGCCGGCACCCGTGGTCATCTGGTGCAGGAAGATCTCCTCGGCGATGCGGCCGCCCATCAGAATGGCCAGCTGCGTCTCGAGGTAGTTCTTCGTCACCGTGTGCTTGTCGTCTTCCGGCAGCTGCATGGTTACGCCCAGCGCCATACCGCGCGGGATAATCGTGACCTTGTGCAGCGGATCGGCATGCTGGCGCATGGCGGCCACGAGAGCGTGTCCGGCTTCGTGATACGCCGTAACGCGCTTCTCCTCGTCGCTGAGCAGCATCGACTTGCGCTCGGCGCCCATCAGCACCTTGTCCTTGGCCTGCTCGAAGTCGAGCATCAGGACCGATTTGCGATTGGCGCGGGCGGCGTTCAGGGCAGCTTCGTTGACCATGTTGGCCAGATCGGCGCCGCTGAACCCCGGTGTTCCGCGGGCCAGAACGCGAAGATCGACGTCGTCCGAGATCGGCACCTTGCGAGCATGCACGCGGAGCACTTCTTCGCGGCCGCGCACGTCCGGACGCCCCACCACCACACGGCGGTCGAAGCGGCCAGGCCGCAGCAGCGCCGGATCGAGGACGTCGGGCCGGTTCGTCGCCGCGACGAGGATGACGCCCTCGTTCGACTCGAAGCCGTCCATCTCAACCAGCAGCTGGTTCAGCGTCTGCTCGCGCTCGTCGTGTCCACCGCCGAGGCCGGCGCCGCGATGACGGCCGACCGCGTCGATTTCGTCGATGAAGATGATGCACGGCGCGTTCTTCTTGCCCTGTTCGAAGAGGTCGCGGACGCGGCTGGCGCCCACGCCGACGAACATTTCGACGAAGTCCGAACCGGAGATGGAGAAGAACGGCACGTTCGCCTCGCCGGCCACAGCGCGGGCCAGCAGGGTTTTGCCGGTTCCCGGAGGTCCGACGAGCAGCACGCCCTTGGGAATGCGGCCGCCGAGCTTCTGGAACTTCTGCGCCTCGCGCAGGAACTCGATGATTTCTTTCAGCTCTTCCTTGGCTTCATCGACGCCGGCCACATCCTTGAAGGTGACCTTCTTCTGCTGCATGGAGAGCAGGCGCGCCCGGCTCTTGCCGAACGACAGCGCCTTGTTCCCGCCGCTCTGCATCTGGCGGATCATGAAGAACCACAGCAGCGCGATCAGGATCAGCGGCGAGAACTGCAGCAGCCAGGCCCACCAGCTGTTGCCGTTGTCGTTCTTCACCGTGACATTCACCTTGTTCTGGTCGAGGACGTCGAACAGGTGGGGGTAGTTGGCCGGAACAAACAAGTGGAACGCGCCCTTGTCGGCCCGGAAGTGCCCGTGCACTTCGGCGCCGGTGATGGTCACGTCCGCAACCTGGCCCGATTCAACATCGCCCAGGAACTGCGTGAAATTGATCTCCTGCTCGTGACCGCCCATCACGTTGTTCTTCTGGAACAGCTGCCAGAGAACGAGCAGGCAGGCGATGATCAGCACCCAGAACAGGATTTGCTTTACGGTTGAGTTCACCTTCGGGAAGACCTCTCTCTTCGAAACGCGTAGCCATGCAGGACAGGCCTGCGCCCTGCGCTCTGCACAATTAGACGCCGATGAGCGGCCTGCGGAGTCAGCATTCAGGCCGGAAAAATTCGACAATATTCCTGGGGTCGCCCACGCGGCCGTACGCGTAACTCCGATTGTACTCCCCGTGGCGGTTCCGGGAGTAACCCCTGTGGGGGATAGCGATCACCCGGCTGGTTGCGGCTGCCGTGTACCATAACTCCAGGAGATGTCTGCTTCAGCAACAGCCCTTGAGGCGCACTCGACGAGGGGCGTCACACTCAGGATCCTGCCCACTTCGCTGCAGATTTTCCTCTGCTATTTTGCGATCGGCCTGCCGATGGCGGTCCTGCCTGGGGTGGTCCACCTGCGGCTGCACTTCAACACCATTCTGGCCGGCCTGGCCATCAGCTTTCAGTACGTCGCGACCGTTCTGAGCCGCCCGCAGGCAGGGCGCATGGCCGATACCGTCGGCGCGCGCCGGACGGTGCTCTCCGGTCTGCTCGCCTGCGGGGTGGCGGGCCTCTGCCTCTTCTCGGCGGGGTTCTTCCGCAAGCTGCCGCTGGCGTGTCTTGCGATTATCCTGCTGAGCCGCCTCATTTTAGGTTTTGGGGAAAGCTGGCTGGCGACCGGCGCGTCGCTGTGGGGCATCGCCCGCGTCGGACAGGAGCATACGGCCAAGGTCATCTCCTGGAGCGGCATCTGCTCCTATGGCGGACTGGCGATCGGCGCGCCGGTCGGCGTCTGGATCTGGCATGCGTGGGGACTGCAGGGAGTCGGCCTGGTCAGCGCCGCCACCTCCTGCATCGGCCTGCTGACGGCATATCCTCTGGGCGAAGTTCCGGTGACCGAGGGCGAGCCGCTCGCCTTCCGTCAGGTCCTGAACCGGGTCATGCCGCACGGATTCAGTCTGGCTCTGGCGACGACGGGATTCGGCACGATTGCGTCCTTCATGGTGCTGTTCTATGCCCACAACCACTGGAACAACGCCGCCTACGCGCTGACCAGTTTTGGGGCATCCTTCGTGCTGGCACGTTTGCTCTTCGCCCATGTCATCGACCGCTTCGGCGGCTTCCGGGTTTCTTTTGCCTGCCTGACGGGCGAGATTGGCGGACTGCTCTTTCTCTGGCTGGCGCATGCCCCGGCCACGGCGTTTGCCGGAGCGGCGCTCACCGGCTTTGGCT
>DASSKX010000750.1:0-3834 GCA_035689925.1 Acidobacteriaceae bacterium | reverse complement strand
CCGCTTCGCCCAGCCCCTCGATATTCATCACCCCGCGCGATGCGAAATGGAGCAGGCTCCCGAGAAGGCGAGCCGGGCAGTCGATGTTCACGCAGCGATAGTCCACCTCGCCTTCGGTCCGGACAATTTCACTGCCGCAGTCGGGACAGTGGCTGGGAAAGTGGAACTTTTTGTGGCCGCGGGGATGCTCCTGATCCTCGACCACCTCGACCACCTTCGGAATCACGTCGCCGCCGCGCTCGACCTTCACGGAATCGCCGATGAGCAGCCCGAGACGCTCGATCTCGTCCGCATTGTGCAGCGTGGCCCGGCTCACCGTGGTGCCCCCGATGGAAACCGGAGTGAGCACCGCGACCGGCGTCAGCTTCCCCGTGCGCCCAACCTGAATGCGGATGTCTTCCACCTGCGTAATGCCGCCCCGTGCGGTGAACTTGTACGCCACCGCCCACCGAGGAGCGCGGCCGGTATAGCCGAGCCGCCGCTGCAGTTCGGTCGAGTTCACTTTGATTACGACGCCGTCGATCTCGTACGGCAGATCGGTGCGTCGTTCGCCCGCCCGCTCGATAAAGCGGAGCACCTTATCGATCGAATCGAGCGCCTCGCGATGGGGATTGACGCGGAATCCAGCCGTGGTCAGCGCATCGAGCGCCTCTGCCTGCTCGGGCATCAGGTCTTCGCCCGATTCGGTCAGCAGGAAGTAGGCGTAGAAATCCAGACGCCGGCTCGCGACGATGTTCGGCTCGAGCGTGCGGATAGTCCCCGCGGCGAAGTTGCGCGGATTGGCCGCAGGCGCGAGCCCCTGCGCCTCACGGTCGGCATTGGCCTTCTCAAACGCGGCGAGCGGCATGACCACCTCTCCGCGAACCTCGAAGTTGGCCGGCATCTTCGCCTTGTGTAGCTTCTCCGATGAGACGGAGAGGGGAATGGACCGGATCGTGCGGACGTTCGTCGTGACGTCTTCGCCAGTCGTTCCGTCACCGCGCGTCAGGCCGTGTTGGAGCCGGGCTGATCCGTCCGAGGCCGCGCGGTATTGCAGCGCCATCGAGACGCCGTCCATCTTGTACTCGCAGACGTAGCTGATGTCCGCTCCTGCACCGGCAAGCTGGCGGACACGCCGGTCCCAGTCGCGCAGTTCCTCCTCGCTCATCACGTTATCGAGCGAGAGCATGGGCCGCGAGTGCGGCACCTTCGGGAAGCCCTCCTTCGGCTTACCGCCAACGCGCTGGGTGGGCGAATCGGGCGTAAGAATATCCGGGTGTTCGGCCTCGAGGCGCTGCAATTCGCGCATCAGGTCGTCGAACTCGGCGTCCGAAATCTGTGGCGAGTCAAGCACGTAATACAGGTGCTCGTGGTGGCGAATTTTGTCGCGCAGCGCTTCGACTTTGTCGGCAATGGGCTGGTGGGACATCACCGAACATGGTAATCGAGGGGTGGAAAGACGCATGCAGCCGCGCGCCCGCAAGGCTGCAGGATGCGTGGCCGCTTGAAACAGCGCTACTTCTTCAGATCGATATAGCTGCTCTGCACGAACCCGACGATGTCACCGTAGTGTGGGTCGAAATCGTTCTTATGCAGGGCGGCATACCAGACGGCCTGGTCGCCGGCTTTCAGGTCCACTCCCTTCCATCGCGGATCGATCAGCCACTTCATGTAGGAGATGGTGCCTGCGTCTTCCGGCCCGGCTACCCGGCAGGTGCCGCCCACCGAAAGTCCGCTGTCGGTCACCAGGTCGCGGCTGTCGGTGAACAGATAGGTGATGTTCTTGCTCTGCGCATCCCAGGCGACGATGTACTTAATCTTGCCCACCTGGACTTCAGTGCAGGGGTCGCGATGACCGGGGCCGGTACGGCACTCCTTTGCGTGCTTGTCGGCCGTGATCAGCGAGGCAGGAACCGGCGAACCAAGTGCGGGCAGATGTTCGATCTGACCCTGAGCCGGGGAGGCCAGCAGGAACAGCGCGCAAAGTGACGCCCCGGTCGCGGCAAGAAGGTTCACTGGGGAGAATTTCATGACGTGCAGCCCCCTCAGGTATTTTGTGGGAAGAATTGTAGCCAGGATTGAACCTTGTGCCTTGCCCGATACGACAGGACGAAAGTTTTTTCGGGTTTGCACGATCCCGGGTGCCGCCGCCTCGAAAGGCTGGATTCGGCCAGTCGCTATAATCCCCTCGAATGGAAAAGCACCTGTTGGATGAGCTGGAGCGGCGCAATCGGCTGGCCGAAGAGGGCGGAGGCCGCGAACGTCGCGAGCGCCAGCACCGCGAGGGGAAACTGGGCGCGCGCGAGCGCATCGAGCTGCTCCTGGACGAAGGCAGCTTCGAAGAAACCGACCGCTTCGTCGAGCATCGCTGCACCGATTTCGGGATGGAAGAGAAGCGCATCCCCGGTGACGGCTTTGTTACCGGATACGGCCGCATCGACGGCCGCACGGTGTTCGTCTTCGCGCAGGATTTCACGGTCTTCGGCGGGTCGCTTTCCGAAGCGAATGCGGGCAAGATCGTCAAGCTGATGGATATGGCCATGCGCGTGGGCGCTCCGGTCATCGGGCTGAACGACTCCGGCGGGGCGCGCATTCAGGAGGGCGTCGTCTCCCTGGCCGGCTACGCGGACATCTTCCTGCGCAACACCCTCGCCAGCGGCGTCGTGCCGCAGATATCGGCAATCCTCGGTGCCTGCGCAGGCGGCGCCGTCTATTCGCCCGCGATCACCGACTTCACCCTGATGGTCGACAAGACCTCGTACATGTTTGTGACCGGACCTGACGTTATCAAAACCGTTACACATGAAGAGGTCACGAAGGAGGAACTCGGCGGGGCGACCACCCACAACGAGGTCTCCGGCGTCGCGCATTTCATGGCGCACGACGATGCTGAATGCCTGGTAATGATCCGCGAGCTGCTGAGCTTTCTCCCCTCGAACAACCTCGATGATCCGCCCCGGCGCCCCTGCAGCGATCCCGTGGACCGCCAGGACTGGGAACTGGACCACATCGTTCCCACGGAGTCGAATCAGCCCTACGACATCAAAGAGGTGATCACCCGCATCGTGGACGATGGCTATTTCTTCGAGGTGCACGAGCACTTCGCAAGGAATATCGTCGTCGGCTTCGCGCGGATGAACGGGCGTCCCGTCGGGATCGTCGCCAATCAACCCGCCGTCCTGGCAGGCGTGCTGGACATCAACGCAAGCGTGAAGGGCGCACGCTTTGTTCGCTTCTGCGACGCCTTCAACATTCCGCTGATTACGCTCGAAGATGTGCCCGGCTTCCTGCCCGGAACGCAGCAGGAGTACGGCGGCATCATCCGGCACGGCGCGAAACTGCTGTACGCCTTCGCCGAGGCCACCGTCCCGAAGATGCTGGTGATCACGCGCAAGGCCTATGGTGGCGCGTACTGCGTCATGAGTTCCAAGCACATTCGCACCGACGTGAACCTCGCGTGGCCGACGGCCGAGATTGCCGTCATGGGTCCCGAAGGCGCCGTCAACATCGTCTATGGCCGCGAATTAGCAGAAGCCGTGCGGCAGGCCGAGGCGCGCGAAGGACCGCTCAGCACCGAGCGGCGGCTCGAGGTGTTGGCCGAAGCGCGTGCGGAGCGAGTACACCAGTTCCGCGAGCAGTTCGCGAATCCATACGTCGCAGCCCAGCGCGGGTACATCGACGCAGTGATTCTGCCGCGCGAGACCCGAAAGAAGCTGATCAACGCGCTCGAAATGCTGGACGGGAAGCGCGACCGGAATCCGCCGAAGAAGCACGGCAACATCCCGCTGTAGAACAGCGACCACAAAGCAGAAGCGGCCAATGCAGAAACCGGTCAGCGTAACGAATGCCCAGCAT
>DASSKX010000749.1:0-7297 GCA_035689925.1 Acidobacteriaceae bacterium | reverse complement strand
ATCCATTTCACCATCTTGTAGCCGAGTTGATTCTCTGCGCGCAGCCGCAGCGGAGCACCGTACCTCACCGGCAGAGGCTTGCCGTTCATCTCCCAGGCAAGCATGCACTCCGGCTTCATCGCGTTATAGAGATTCTGCGTGTCGTAATACAGGCCGCCGCCCATGGGTGTCGGGCCGAAGGAATAAAAGACGATCGTGCTCGCTCCCGGCTTCGGACGCACATATTCGATCACCTTGCGCAGCGGAACGCCCCGCCACTGCGCGATCCCGCTCCAGCCCTGAATGCAGTGGTGCATCGTGATCGTCTCTTCCTCGCCGAGCGCGCGCAGCTCATCCAGCGACAGCTCAACCGGATTCTCCACCATGCCGCCGATCTTCAGCCGGTAATCCCTGAACCCTCCCGCCTCGAGCCGCTTCCAGTCCTCACGCACCGGCAGTTTCCCATTCGGCCAGAAATACGGCGAGATCTGGTCTTTCGTGTAGCGCTGGCGCGGCGACAGGCGATCGAGCGTGAGCAGCTTGATCGGATCCGTAATCGTCTTCGCCACGTGCTGCAGGCCGCGAGGGAACCACCAGGAGATGTAATGAGCGACGACCCACGAGAGAATCACCAGCGCAATGCCGATCAGCCCCAGCACCATGCCCGACGGACTCATGTTGTCGGTCCCGAGCACGATGTGGTTCATGTTGCGGCGGAATCCGGTGATCGCTACCAGCGTCACGTGGGCGGCGATGAAGTAGACAAATCCCACCATCACGATGAAGTGAATCGACCGCGCTCCCTGGCGTCCGCGGAACACCCGCACATACCGCGGAAACCGGTTCACCAGTGCCGGCGACATGGCCATCCCCGTCAGGATCGCCAGAGGCGCCATGATGAAGATGGTCGAAAAGTAGACCAGTTGCTGCAGCGCGTTGTAACCGTAGAAGCCGTTCGGTTCCGGCGGCAGATGGAAATTCGCGTAGTAGACGAACGTGTTCCATGCCTCCACGAACACACCCCAGGACGTGGGCACAAGGCGCGCCCATTGATCGCTGGTGAGGAGTCCGCAAACAAAGAAGACGCCCGTCAGCACGAACCCGTAGACATTCAGAAAATGCCAGCAGCGGCCGATCCCGATCGTGTGGCTGTAGCCGGGCGTCGCAATAATCGGCGAAATGTAGCGGTTGTCATCCTTCGCCGTCCACAGGCGGTCTTTCGGCACTTTGAGCGGCGTAAACCGGATCCACTCGCTGCCCGGCGTACACCCATCGTTGAAATAAAGCCGCGGATGGTCCATCACGATCGACAGGCCGCTCCGGATCAGCATGAACGTGAAGAACAAATTGAAGAAGTGCGCCCAACGAATCCACGCCGGAAAGCCGTGAGGTCCGGTCGTGGCCCCGGCGATGGAAGCGGAATTCGGCGCGATGTAGGGCAGGCCGAATACCTGACCTTCAATCCAGGCGATCGTCAGCGGAATAAGAATAAGAACAGCGAGGATGGCGAGAGCCGACGGGCGAATCCAGATCCTGAACCGGCGGTCGGCAGGATAGTAGACGGCGCGCTCAGCGTCGGACATGGGAACCATAGGCAAGCTCGCAATCGGAAATTGTTCGCGCAGCGCCGATTATAGGAGCCGCAAACTCGGCAGAACAATCACTTCACATCTTTCCTCAGCAACTTCCGGCATCCCCGCTGCCCCAAACCGCGCTGGCCTCGCGCAATCGGGGGCCGCGCAGCGATCGGCGGCTTCCCTGCGGTTGCCGGCCTTGCGACTGGCAGCGAGCGGGTTGCCTGGTGACCGAAACTTTTCATGAAAGCCCGACATTCCATTCCGCGGCGGCAAGCAGATTCCCCCACTCCAGCGTCCTATTAAGGTTGAACGCTCAACCTCGACGAGCCGAGGAAACCATGCCGCCGGTGCATGGTACGGCTCAGCCAATGGAGTCCTTGTCTCGATGTACTTTCACTCCCTGGCGCGAGACGTCAGAATCGAATGCGTCATCATCGTCCTCGCCCTCCTCCTCGGCTACTTCGCCGCCCGCTGGAACTTCGCGCTCCGCCGGCTTGCATGGCTCGAGACGCAGCTTTCTCGTCTCGCGAATCGACCGCACCTCTGCCTCGCGGTCATCTTCTTTTCCGGCATCGCGATTCGGCTCGCGCTCCTGCCTCTGATCCATGTCCCGCGCCCGCTCTACCACGACGAGTTCAGCTATCTCTTCGCCGCCGACACCTTCTCCGCCGGAAGGCTCACCAATCCCCTGCCTCCCGTCCCCGCCGCTTTCGAAACCATCCACATCAACACCGGCCCGACGTGGCAATCGATGTATCTGCCCGGCACCGGTCTGGTCCTCGCCGCCGGCAAAATGCTCGGCCTCGCCTGGATCGCGGTGCTCCTCACCACGGCCGCCTTCTGCGCCTCGGTCTATTGGATGGTTGCCGGCTGGCTCCCGCGTCGCTACGCCCTCGCCGCCTCCGCGATCGCTATGCTTCTCGTCTACAACGGCAATTGGTGGTTCGATAACTACTTCTGCCTCGGATTACCCGCTCTCGGTGGAGCGCTCGTCCTCGGCAGCCTCCCGCGCATCTTCCGCTCGCGCGGTCTGCGATCCACGGCTCTGCTCGGACTCGGCCTCGTCATCCTGATGCTCACCCGCCCCTACGAAGGAGCACTGTTCAGCCTTCCTCTCGTGGCCGTGCTCCTCTGGTCGCTGCGCCGCCGACCCTGGCCCTTCATCGCCGCACGCGCCGGCCTCGTGCTCGCCATGATCGCCTCCGCCTTCGCGTGGCTCTCGTATTACAACGACCGCGGCACCGGCCACGCCCTGCTCTTTCCCTACACGCTCAACTTCCGCGAGTACCACATCACCGGGCCGTTTCTCTTCTCCCGCGTGCGCCCCATCCCGCAATACGATGTCCCGGACCTCAGGAGCTTCTACACGGATTGGGAACTCAGCCAGCACCAGTGGGCTTCCAGCCACCCGCTCAGTTTCCTCGCCACCAAGATCGAGGTCTATTACCAGTACTTCCTCTTCGGCTTCGGCGCACTCCTCCTTCTCGGTCTGGTCATGCTCATGCTCCGCCGCCGCCGGCGTCTCTGGGCCGCCCCGCCGCTGGCCTTCGCCGCCTTTTGTCTCCAGATCCTCATCATGGGCTGGTATCCGTTTCCGCAATACGGAGCCGCCGCCGCTTCTGTCTTCTTCCTGCTGATCGCCTTCGGCCTGTACGCACTCCGCCGCATTCGCCTTCCCCACTGGAACGGTGTCGCGCTCTCCCGCGGCGTCGCCTTCGTCGAACTCGCTGTCGCCCTCAGCATCTTCTGGAAGGTCTGGCTCTACGCCCCCGTCCCGCCCAGGCCACGCGACGCGTCCGTCGAACGCCCGCGCATCGAAGGCATTCTGCGCAGAGAACCCGGCCGCCAGCTTTGCCTCATCCGCTACTCTGCCGACCATCCCCCTTTCGATCAGTGGGTCTTCAATCAGGCCGACCTCGCAGACGCTCCGATCATCTGGGCGCGCAGCCTCACGCCGGAAACCGATCAGAAACTGATCGACGCCTTCCCCAATCGCCGCGTCTGGCTTCTGCAGCCCGATCGCAAGGACGCCGATGAACTCACCCCCTACCCCGGCACCCAGCAGGAATTCGCTGACATGACTGCCACACCGCCCGGCCGCGCACAATAACCAGGCTGCGAACGCCGTTGCGCCCCGCATTAACCGATGCGTGCAGTCTGCTGATTCCACGCGCGTTCAGGCTTTGGGTAAATAACTCGTTATTTGATAACTAGACAACAGCCAGAGCCCCGCGATAGCGTTGTTTCCACCACTCCCGGGCCACTGTAATGTTTTCGAATCTCCATCCGTCCCTGCTCAGGCCTCTCACGGCCTCGCTGGCCACTGCGCTCCTGAGCCTTCCGCTCATCGCCTGCGGAGTGCGCGAGGGAGCCACCTCCTCGACCCTGCCCCGCCCCACGACCACACTCCAGGCCGAAACCGCCAACAACACGAGCGCCGCCGACACCTTCGCGCTCCAGACCAACGGCAATCTCGGCGCCGGCAATGTCAGCAAAGCCCCGCTCCGCTCCCTGCTCTACAGCGGATCGACGACCAAACTCTTCGTCACCTGGCTCGGCTGGTTTGGCCGGTCCGATCACATGAGCGTCGGCTACCGCTCTGACGATCCGGCCCAGGTCCATCGTCAGGTTGAAGACATGATCAGCCGCGGCATCCAGGGCGCGATTGCCGACTGGAGCGGTCCCAACGTCGCCAGCATCGAGAGCGCCACGCAGATGCTGAAAACCGAGGCCGAGGCCCATGCCGGCCAATTCGAATTCTCCATCATGGAAGACGCGAGCGCCCTCGGCGCGACCGCGACCGCCAACGGATGCGATGTCACCGATCAGCTCATCGCCGACCTCTCGTACATCGCCTCCCATTACGCATCGTCGCCCGCGTACACGCGCTGGAATGGCCGGCCCGTCATCTTCTTCTTTGGCGTCGATGGCTTCTACATCGACTGGCCCCGCGTCCTCTCCGCAATTCCCGGCAATCCGCTGCTGATCTTCCAGGGCACCGACGGCTTCACGCGCCGCCTCTCCGACGGCGGCTTCTCCTGGATCAACATCAACTCCAGCGACCCCTTCGACCCCGAACTCGCCTCCCAGGACGACTTCTACAAATCGACGCAGCAGGCGCCCGCACGCATCGCCTTCGGCTCCGCCTACAAGGGCTTCAACGACACCATGGCCATGTGGGGAACGAACCGCGTCATCGACCAGCACTGTGGCGAGACCTGGCTCCAGACCTTCAGCGAGGCCGGCAAATTCTATTCGAGCGACCACCAGTTGCCCGCCATCCAGATCGCTACGTGGAACGACTACGAAGAAGGCACCGCCATCGAGCCCGGCATCGACAACTGCATCTATCTCACACCCTCGCAATCCGGCTCGACGATCCAGTGGCAGATCAGCGGCGGCGATGAAAACACCATCGACCACTACACGGTCTTCCTCAGCACCGATGGCACGAATCTCTCGAAAATCGCCGACGTGCGGCGCGGCACGCACTCCGTCGATCTGAGCGCGCTCAAACTTCCCACCGCCACATATGCCGTCTACGTCAAGGCCATCGGCGAGCCCGGCATCCAGAACAAAATGTCCCCGCCGATCGCCTGGCATCCCGGCGACCAGCCGCCGGCCATCAAGTTCAACGTGTCGCAAACGGGACCGCTCACCTACGCGGCATCGACCGCCGGATCATCCGGCAACGTCGTCCGTTCGACCATCGACTTTGGCGACGGAACCATCGTCAGCGCGGCCTCCGCTGTGCACACCTACGCAGCCCCCGGGACGTATCGCATCACCGCCTCCGTCTACGACCAGGCGGGGGCGTCCTCCGTCGCCGTCCAGCAGATCTCCGCGAAATCCCCATCCGGCGGCATCACCATCGCCAGTCCCGCCGACGCCTCCACCGTGAACTGGCCGACCATGCTCGTCGCCTCCGCCAATCCCGGAACGCCGGTTGCGGCCATGCGTGTCCTCATCGACGGCACGCAGGCCTACGCCGCCCACAGCGATACCCTCAACACCTCGCTGAAGGTCTTCACCGGAACGCACCGCATCACCGTGCAGTCGCTCGATGCCGCGGGCAACGTCACGGCCAGCGCATCCGTCAACGTGCTCGCCGAGCCGGATGACATCCCCCCGATCGCCAACATCACCCTCAAGCCGCTGACCAGCGTATCCCCGACGGCGATGCTCGGCTGCACCGCCACCTCCACCGACCCCGACGGATTCATCATGAGCTTCCACTTGCAGTACTCCGACGGCAGCCTCTTCACCACCCCCGCCGCCCCGCGGACCTTCGCCGCACCCGGCCTCTACAAAGCCACCGCCACCGTCATGGACCAGTTCGGCGCCACCAGCAGCACCTCGACCACCTTCAGCGTCGCCGGCGGAACCAGCCCGGCCAGGACGAGCCCCTCGCCCGCACCGCAGCAAAAGTCGCCCAAGCCCCTGCAACCCATGCGCCCACCATTGTGAGGAAGCCCTCCGTCAGCACCGCAGCCCTAAACGCTACACGCTGAACGCTGTACGCTGCCGTTTGCGACCTCCGCCCCACCTCCGCATCTAATTCACAAGGACCCGCAGACGCACCGAGATGCCCCGGCAGCCGTGCGTTACACTAGAAGGGTAGAAATCCGCATCCCCAGGAGATTGCTTCATGGCCACCAGCACCGTACCCTCTGTTACCCCCGAGGCTCCGAAGACCACACCCGTCCGGCTGACCGACAACGCCGTGAATAAGGTGCGCGAGATCATGGCCACGCAGGATCCCCTGCCCGCCGGCCTCCGCATCGGCGTCGTGGGCGGCGGCTGCTCCGGCTTCCAGTACTCGATGTCCTTCGAGAACCAGGCCGGCATGATGGACAAGGTCTACGACTTCAACGGCCTCAAGGTCTTCGTCGACTCCACCTCGCTCATGTACCTCAACGGCTGCGTGGTCGACTACGTCGAGACCCTCGAAGCCGCCGGCTTCAAGTTCGACAACCCCGCCGTCAAGAGCACCTGCGGCTGCGGTTCGTCCTTCCAGGTCTAAGCTCCCGGGTCCAACCCGGCAAAAAAGGCCCGCCCTCCCGTTCCGCGACACGCGGCACCAGGAGAGCGGGCCTTCCTCTTTTCTGCTGATAGCGGCTGCCCGCCTGAGTTGCCGATCAACCGGCTTTCCAAAGGAATGGGCTTGAGCCCTGAGCGGAAGTCTCTCCGGAGCCTACTGTGGATTCACCGGCGCCGTCGTTGGCGGCTGCGGACTCGGTGAAGGACTCGGCGACGGCGAACCCGATCCGCCCGCCCCCGACTGTCCAAAGCCCGACTGCCCGAACCCCGACTGCCCAAATCCCGACCCGCTGTTCCCAAACCCGCTCTGCGGCGTCGTACCGCCCATCACGCCGCCCGGAACGCCCCCCGGATTCCCGCCATTCCCCATGGGATTGCTGCCGCCGAACATGCTCGCCGCGGCCTTCATCTGATCCTCAACCGGGTCGTAGTTGAACTCCCACTTGTTGTACCGGTCCTGCTTCTTGTAAACCACGATCGAGGGCTTATCCAGCGGCAGCGTAATGCCCACAATTGGCCCCTGCCCCCCGCCGAACGAAGTGGCCGAAGTACCCGTAGAGCCGCCCATTCCAGCGGTCCCCGTCGCGTTCCCGCCCATCGGCGAACCGCCCATTGGGGACCCGCCCATCGGCGATCCCGTCGAGGACCCGCCAAAGCCCGAGCCCGACCCAAACCCGGATCCCGAGCCGAAGCTCGATCCC
>DASSKX010000748.1:0-2873 GCA_035689925.1 Acidobacteriaceae bacterium | reverse complement strand
TCCGCTTCATTCTCACCGCCCTTGGCATGGGCATCGGCACCGCCTCCCTCATTCTCGTCGTCGCCATCTCCGCCACCGGACGCCAGTACATCCTCCAGGAAATCCAGGGTATCGGCACGAATCTCATTTACCTCGACTACGGCGGAGGCGGCTCCGGATCCGCCACCAACAACCAGGCCGACTTCCTCACCTACCAGGACGAGCGCACGATCCAGGAAGAGGTGCCCTCTATCGCCGCCTCCTCCGTCGTCCTGGAGATGCACCAGGAAATCAGCATCAACGGCGCCTCGCACATGGTGCTCATCCTCGGCGTCGAGCCGGACTACCGCCATGTCCGTAACCTCGTGCTCCTCGGCGGTCGGTTTTTCGATGAGGAAGACTCCGCGACCCACGCCAAAGTTGCCGACGTCACCGTTCCCTTCGCCACCGCGATGTTCGGCAGCCCCGAGGCCGCTCTCGGCCGCGTTTTCACCGTCAATGGCATTCCGTTCACCATCGCCGGTCTCTTCAAAGAAAAGGTCCCCACCTTCGGCCAGACCGAAATTGCCGACCAGACGGTACTGATTCCCTATTCCGTCGGCCGCTACTTTATCGGCACCGATTACGTGAACGAGATGTACTTCTCGATCCGCGATTCCAGCGAGGTGGAAGACGCCGCGAAGCAGATCGTCGACGCCGTCAGGAATAACGGCCGCCACCAGCCCAACTCCATTTACAACACCCAAACCATGACCGCGCTCATCTCGCTCGCCGGAGTCGTCGTCAATGCGCTCACGGTCATGCTGCTGCTCGTCGCCGGAGTCACCCTCGCCGTCGGCGGCGTCGGCATTATGAACATCATGCTGGCCACCGTCCGCGCCCGCACCCGCGAGATCGGTATCCGGAAGGCCCTCGGCGCCACCGCGAAGGAAATCAGGCTGCAGTTCCTCATGGAAGCCGTATTCGTCTCGCTCTTCGGCGGCATCATCGGCGCGCTCATCGGCCTGGGTATTCCCTACTCCATCCGCTTCCTCACCGATTTCCGCGTCCCCGTCTCCGGCTGGTCCGCCATCGTAGGCCTCCTGGCCTCCTGCATCATCGGCGTCATCTTCGGCACCCTGCCCGCCCGGCGCGCCGCCGCCATGGACCCCATTGAGTCCCTTCGCTACGAGTGACAAAAAGAAATCCCCACCATGCGCTGCCGCATGGTGGGGAAAGGTTCGCTCAGGTTCGTTTCCGTTTGCTACTGAAGGTGTGTCCCCGGCGGGATAATCGTCAGCGCCACTTCCATCTGCGTCCCGCTCGACACGTGAACGTTCTTGCCCTCCTGCACAAAGGTCGCCGACGTGGGCTGGTGGATGTCGCTTTTCACCTGCACGCCGGAAACCTGTCCGCCAGGCTGACCGCCGGATTGTCCGGGCTCAGTTGCAGACGGCATCTGCTGGCTCGGCATCGGCGTCGACGGGGCGCTGCCCCCACCCATGGCTCCGCCGCCGTTCGGGCTTCCACCGCCGCCAGGCGCCATGCCGCCGGATGACGCCATCGGCGCTCCACCCGAGGGAGCCGCTCCCGGCGCGCCTGCCTGCGAGGTGTTGTAGCTCGGCTGCGCAATCGCGACCACCGTCGCCTTGATCGGCACTTCCTGCCCGGTCTTCAGCTTCGCTTTATCGAATGTAACCGTCACGCTCGATGTCCCGTGCTTGTCCTGCGAAACCTCCGTCTGGTCAACATGCCCTTCCAGCACTGTGTTCTTCGGCAGCGTCTGCGCATTCGGAATTTGTACGTCATCCGACAGCTTTGCCGTTACCGGCTCACCCTGCTTCGCCTTCTTGGCATCCAGCGTTTTCTGCAGCTCGGCCTTCGCCGGCACCATCTGCAGTGTCCGGGTTTGCGGTTGCGCGGTATTGGCTGAGTTGTCGGCGGGAGTGCCGTTCGGGTTCGTCTCGGGATTTTGGTTCGTATTCGGGTTCTGCGCGGCAGGAGCCTGTGTCTGCGCGCCAGGATTCGCCTGCGTATTCGGCGTGTTGGTCTGCGTCGCCGGATTCTGCTGGCTCTGCGCCGGTGTCGCCTGATTCTGTGTTGCGGAACTCTGCGTCTGCGCGATACCCCATGCGCCTCCGCACACAGCCAGCGCCAGGCTGGCCCCGGTCGCCAGCGAACGGCGTACTAGTGAATTCATAGGTTTTCCTCCCAGGTCTCGTTCATCAGGTACATGCGTTCCGCGCCAATGCGGGATACCGATCCCCTCGGCGCGGATCGACTGCTGGCCCGGTTTTTCCCTCTCTTACCCGGACGCCGCCTTCGCAAGCCGCGTTGCCCGCCGCTGATAAACTGAAAGTGAAGCATTTTGCACTCTCAGTTTTTGTTCTCGGCCTTACATCTCCAGTGAGATACGCGCATCAGCAGGACCGCCGGCTCTCCCGTTCCGGCCGCTGATTCCCTTTCCTAAAACAAATCCAGGATTGTCTTCTTGAGCCATATTCGCAACATCGCCATCATCGCCCACGTCGACCACGGCAAGACCACCCTCGTCGATGCGCTCCTCCGCCAGGCCGGAACCTTTCGCGCCAACGAAGCCGTCGCCGAGCGCGTCATGGACTCCAACGAACTCGAGCGCGAGCGCGGCATCACCATCCTCGCCAAGAACACCGCCGTCTTTTACAAAGGCGAAAAAATCAACATCGTCGACACCCCCGGCCACGCCGATTTCGGCGGCGAAGTCGAGCGCGCCCTGCGCATGGTCGATGGTGTCATGCTCCTCGTCGACGCCTCCGAAGGCCCGCTGCCCCAGACCCGCTACGTCCTCTCCAAAGCCCTCGAAGCGCGCCTCCCTCCTATCCTCGTCATCAACAAAATCGACCGCCCCGACGCGCGCGCCCAGGAAGTCCTCAACG
>DASSKX010000747.1:0-5442 GCA_035689925.1 Acidobacteriaceae bacterium | reverse complement strand
CGGCCACCGACTTCACGATCGCGTCGATGAGCTGATCGGTCTTGATGCCCTCGGCCTCGCCCTCGAAGTTGAGGAGCATGCGGTGGCGGAGCGCCGGGTGCACGACGGCGCGCACGTCGTCGATGCTCGCGGCGAAGCGGCCGTCGAAGAGCGCGCGGATCTTCGCCGCGAGGAGCACCGACTGCGCGCCGCGCGGCGACGCGCCGAAGCGTACGAACTGCTTGCAGACGGCGGGCGCATCGGGCCCGTCGGGGTGCGTCGCCTGGATGACGCGGATCGCGTAGTCCTGCACGTGCCGCGCGACGGGCACGCGCCGAACGAGCGCCTGCATCTGGATGATGTCCTCGCGATGGAGCACGGCCTCCGCCTTCGTCACGGCCTCGCCGGTCGTCCGATCGAGGATCGCGTGCAATTCGTCGCGGTTCGGGAACGGGACGTGGAGCTTCATGAAGAAGCGATCGAGCTGCGCTTCCGGAAGCGGATACGTACCTTCGCTCTCGAGCGGGTTCTGCGTCGCGAGGACGACGAACGGCTCTTCGAGCACGTGCGTGCGGCGCCCGACCGAGACGCGATGTTCCTGCATCGCCTCGAGCAGCGCCGACTGCGTTTTCGGAGGCGTGCGGTTAATCTCGTCGGCCAGCAGGATATTCGCGAAGATGGGCCCCTCGACGAAGCTCCACTTGCGGTGGCCAGTTGAGATGTCCTCTTCGATGATGTCGGTTCCGGTGATATCGGACGGCATCAGGTCGGGCGTGAACTGAATCCGCCGGAACTCCAGGCCAAGAGCCTCCGCGAGCGTGCGAACCATCAGGGTTTTGGCCGTGCCGGGCAGTCCGGTCATCAGACAATGGCCGCCGACAAAGATGCCGATCAGCACCTGATCGAGCACTTCATCCTGCGCGACGATCACCTCGCGGACCTGCTCGAGGATGCCCTCGCGAACCGCGTGAAAACGCTCGATGCGCTGCTGCAGTCGCATCGCATCACGATCAAAGCTGGCAATCGATACCATGGATTCCGTTCCTCATCAGTTGGTCTTGTTCGCGGGTTGCTGCAGATCGAGCAGCAGCTTCTGGGCCGGGCGATACCCGGGAGCTATTTCCAGCGCCGCCAACACGCTCTCCTGGGCTTTATCCTTCTCTCCGGCTGCAAGGTATGCCTGGGCCAAATCGAATTCGGCACCGACTTTGTCGATGGGATTCGACGCAATCAGGGCCGTATATTCGCGGACAGCGCGGTCGTACTCTTTCCGCGCGTACAGCAACTCGCCGAGCTTCCGATGCAAATCCTCGTTCTTTACCGGGTAGATATAGTTCACGCGCTCCAGTGTGGCCGCAGCCTCGGCTTGCTCTCCTGCGGCTGTCTGAAGTGAAGCCAGCCGCTTGAGGACTGCGGGGTTCTCACCGCCCTGCCGCTCATACTGTGCGAGGATTCGCGCCTCAGACGCGCGATCGTTTCTGGCGGCGTAGGCGTCGGCCATCAATTCATAAACGTTCGCGTCGCCAACGTATTCCGGATACAGGGCGAGCGCAGCGGGCCCGTCCTTCAGAACCAAGTCGTACTGGTGCTGCTCTGCCGCCTTCGCTACTGCTTTCAGCTTTTCGCGCCACTCGTCGAAGTGCGCCGCTTGCGCACCATACTGCCTCTCGATCCACGCGAGGTATTGCCGGTCGAATTCGCCCGGGGCAAGCCCCAGATCCTGCTGCACGACCTGCGCCGTGGACTTGTGAGCCGCGAACGAATGAGCCATGGCGAGGAGCTTGACAGCACCCCACTTCTCCTGGATGAAATCGCAGATACTGCCCGCCTGAAAGTAGGAAACGAATACCTGGGTCGGGTAATCCGGATAGACAAACCCGCGGTCGAGGCGGGTAACGGGCAACAGCTTCTTATCGCGAATCGCGACCAGCACCTCAGGCGACGGACGATTCTTCCACTCGGCTGAGCGTTGGCCTTCCTCGTGCACGGCCAGTCCTTCGGTGAACCAGCGCGGCACGCGTCCATTGGTAATCGACAGAATGAAGACGTGGCTCATCTCATGCCACAATGTCGATCCCCAGTTGAAGTCTCCGGGCTTGCGCGCCGAAGGGCTGTCCATCGCGACAACCTGCCCGAACGTGACCCCCAGCGCGCCGAGTCCCGGCATTCCTGTGGTGCGCACAGCGAAGTCCTCGTGATTCGGATAAACCTCCACCTGCACGGGACCGGGCAGCTTGGTCTGGTACTTCTTTTCATACGCCGCAAGGATGGCGTGCAGCTCCGGCTGCATGTAGGGCCGCAGCACGTCCGCCTCGGATTTGTTGAGTCTGAGGGTCGTCATGCCATCGCGAAACGTTTCGAAGTTCTTGTAACTATCCAGCAGGCGCAAGCTGTTCACCGTCGCGGCATCGCGGTACTCGTGGTTGTAGCTCAGTTCAAGTTCGCGATAAGGCTCGTCCTGCTCACCCAGTCGCATCAGAGCAATGCCGAGAGCCGAATGCGCGGACCATAAATGGGGATCGGCGGCGATCGCCTTGCGGTAGTACTCCACTGCATCCTGGAATCGGTAATGCAGCTCGAGTTGGTGAGCGATGCGGGCGTACGCCTCGCCATAGGCTGAATTGACAGCCTGGATTTTCGCGAGCCATGGCTGCGGCGACCGGTCTGCGAGTAGCTCCACCGCGGCATGGATGGCCATCGCGTCCATCGCGTCTGCGGCGAGTTGGATCGCCTTGTCTGCTTCTGCCGCGGCGAGATCCGGATCATCATTGGCTAGAGCGAGGTCCGCCAGCAATTCATGGGCGTCCTCCAGTTTCGGATCGAGCTGAACCGCTTTCTCCGCGTATTCGGCAGCAGTGGCATCGAACCGGCCCGCTGAGACCATTGCGAGGCCCATGTATGCCTGCGCGTTCGCTGAATCCTTATCCAGCGCTTCGCGGAAGAGTCCCGCTGCATCGCCATCGTTGAAGCGTTCGTGCAGCAGCATGCCCCAGCGCACCTTGTACAGAGGCTTGTTGTTCGGCTGCTGCGTCGCGAGGCGGAATTGCGCGTTCGCGTCGTCCCACTGCTCCATTCCCCAGAAACCTTCAGCACGCTGGTATGCACTGGAACTGTGGGCCAGGCGTTCAAAGCAGGCGGCGGCTTCGGCGCGATGACCATCTTTATGCAGCTTCCAGCAATCGGTGGGCACAGCGGCACAGGCGGCCCGCGCGCACATCAGCGCGCACAGAGGAACCACCGCCGCGGCTTTCATTTATCCAGCTCCTGCTGCACGCGCGCCAGTTCTACAAGGGCACTCGTCAGCTGCTTTTTGTACTCCGCGGGATCCATTGCGGCCTTCTGGTACTTCAGCGTGTCGATCTTCTCTTCCAGAACTTCCTTCCTGAACAACAAGGTGCGCTTGCCGGTGTCATTCGCCGCCTGCCGGCTTGCGCCGAGGTGAACGATGACGAAGCTCGACAGGAGCCGGCCCTCCCGATTACCGGCTTCGCGCACCGGCTGCCCGTCACCGCTGTCTTCAAAGACGGCGTGCTCGGTAGCCAGACGCTTCTGGGAGTCGTAGAAGTTCTCGGTCTTCTTTGTGGCGTAGCTAAAGGCCTCCAGCGCGCTCACCGAGTCACTCTTGTCCGTGTCGGCAGCGGGATCCTGCAAAGCTTCAACCCAATAGCGCGCGAACACGGTGGCATTCTTCTCGGTGCCGGATTTGGTCGCGGCAATCACCGCTCGCCCAGGCCGCTCCAGAGATGCAATTGCCCCTCCGCTGGCGCTGCTCGCATCAACGATCAGCTGCCGCTGAGCCGCAATGCGATTGCACATTGAGGCAATTTCATCCGCACTCACGTCCGGGCCCACCAGATTGAATTTGTATCTCTCGCCGTCGAACGAACCGTGTCCGATGAGGATGAGCACGAACTGATCCTCCGGCTTTGCGTCGCGCGCGATTGCGTCCATTGCCTGGCGTATCTGCGCTGCGGTGGACTGCGCACCAGTCAGCGTAGACACGTGAGCGGTCGGCCCCTCAGCTTTGAAGACTCTGTCGAGTTCGTTGGCCGCCGCGGTGAATCGCTGGTCGTAGTCAGGCTCGCCGCCCAGGCCGGCCACAATGACGTAATAGGCGGCAGCGTGCGCCTGCATCGCGAGCGCGCAAACAGCTCCTAGTACCCAGGCGCGCCTCATACGATACCCCACCGGCGGCGCAGCAGCCATTCGGCCACGGGCAAAAGCAGCAGCAGAGCAAAG
The DNA here is from genome assembly GCA_035689925.1 of Acidobacteriaceae bacterium. Classification (GTDB taxonomy): domain Bacteria; phylum Acidobacteriota; class Terriglobia; order Terriglobales; family Acidobacteriaceae; genus Palsa-343. The sequence goes on along the minus strand of DASSKX010000747.1, from coordinate 1,224 downwards.
ACGACCGGGAGGTTCCAGAGTTCTTTGGTGCTGCGAACGGAAATACCCGCTTCCGAATACGAAATGTCGCGCGGCAAATTCCTCAGTTGCGAAGGACTCCAGTACCGGCCTCCCGTATCGGACGCGAGCTGTTCCAGCAACTGCCGGTTCTGCGACGTATGGAAGCTTTCCGCGATGCCGTCTTCGCGGCGAAACAGCACAACATCACGGCCGATCTCTTCGGATGAGGAGCCGTCGGAATCTGCGGTGATCTCCGCAAGGTAGGTTCCGGGGCTGCCGGCGGTCCACGTGGTCAGATACTTTCCCGGCATGTCGGGAGAAGGAACCAGGTCGACCGTGGCATCCGTCGCATCGGGGCCGGTGATGTGAGCCGTGACGTGCGCGTTGGCAGCGGGCTGAAACTGCCGGTTGCGCACCATCGCCGTCAGCTGCACCCGGCCCTCGTCACTCAGAACTCGCGCGGGGATTGAAGCCGTCACCGGGCCGGGGCTCTCCGCGACCAGCCAGCGCAAGAGCTGCTGCCAGAAGAGGTCGTGCGAGGTATCGCCCAGAGGTTCGGCCATCTGCCAGCGCCACGTTCCCCCCGTCGCCAGAATCGCCGTCCGGCCATGGCCGTAATTCTGTGTGATGAGGAGCGGCAGCGTGCGATGATGCACGTTCATATTGACCAAAACCGTCGCCCCCGGTCGGGGAGATCCGGGGTTTTGATAATCGGCCAGGTAAGTCAGTCTTGTCCAGCGCTCGGCGTTTTTTGACCGGTCTTCCAGCAGCCGCGTCATCGGAGAGTCTGCGCCGGCGTCCGTCAGCGATACGGTCGCCGGATCGCGATGAAAGCTGTTGCGCTCTGAAGGCAGCGAAGTTGGCAGCAGTTCATTCAGTCTGGACGAGGACCATCCTCCCTCGCTCAGCGACGAACGGCCTCCCAGGAAGAGAATGCCTCCGCCGCGATTATCGACATACTCCCGCAACAGTTCCTGCTGTTCCGGCGTGAAGTAATCGGCATCCACAGAGCCGATGATGATTGCCGAGTACCCAAACAGGTCTTCGGCACGCGACGGGAAACCGTCTGCCAGTTCAGCTGGGTCGCTGATGCCCTGACGGTAGATCTTGTTCTCGCTGGTCCGAAGCATCGATACCAGCTGCACCGATGCATCGTCGTCCTCGGCGCGGCGGATGAATTTGTACTCCCATCGCGGCTCGCCTTCGATGTAGAGAATCCGCCGT
>DASSKX010000746.1:0-2544 GCA_035689925.1 Acidobacteriaceae bacterium | reverse complement strand
GTGCCGTTGTACATCGCACCCAGCGGATAGGTCATCTTTCCGGCGATCGAGCCTACATTCACGACCACACCCGACCGCTTCTTTCGCATCCCGGGCAGCACGGCGCGCGTCGTCGCCAGCAGGCCCACGACGTTGGTCTCGAACTGTTTGCGGATGCTCTCCACCGAGGTTGCTTCCAGTAATCCGTACAGCCCAAAACCGGCATTGTTGACCAGGACGTCAATCGCCCCGAACCGCTCCTCGGCCTGCTTCACCGCTGCGGCAATCGAATCCTCATTCGTCACATCGAGGGCCGTCACCAGGACGTTCTTTTTTCCCGCCAATTCACCCGCCGCCTGTGGCGACCGCATCGTCGCCACCACATTCCACCCTTTCTCGGCAAACAACTCCGCCGCAGCCCGCCCGATCCCCGCCGAACAACCCGTAATCAAAACTGTCTGCGCCATAGCAAAGCCTCGCTTCTGGTTTCCGTTGTGTCCAACACTCTATCTCACGGGACTGTCGGCCGTGCGATAACCGTAGAGCGCACCAAGACGATGACTGGCACCACTGCTCAGGGCCAGTGTCCAGCCATCGCATCGGTTTGGCCGTAGACATCTCGTGTGCTTCAGCCCGGCTGCGTCGATGCATCTGGTGCGGCGTTCTGTTGTTACAATCCGCGTACCGGAATTTTGCCAATGCGATGAAGACTCTGCGTACTGCTCTGCTGGTGCTTGCGGCTGCTATGCCGGCTGTTCTCGCTGCTCAATCTCACAATCCCCATAAGCCTGTGACGCACAAAACTGCTTCTGACCGTCCTGCGGCCGTCCATGCGTCGGCCATCGTTATCGATACGCATGCGGATACGACGCAGCGGATGCTCGACGAGAACTATGACCTGACGGAGCCGCTGAACGGCGGGTATCTGAACTTTGCGGCGGCGAAGGAAGGCAATCTGGGCGCGGAGTTCTTCTCGATCTGGGTGGAGCCGACGCTCTACAAGGGCGAGTATGCGCGGCGCACGCTGGACCTGATCGACGCGGTGCAGCGGCAGGCGGCCAAGCATCCGGACAAGATGATGATGGCGTATTCGCCGGAGGACATCGAGCGCGCGCACCGGGAGCACAAGCTGGCGGCGCTGATGGGCATCGAGGGCGGGCATTCGATCGAGGACTCGCTGGGGCTGCTGCGCGACTACTACCGGCTGGGCGTGCGGTACATGACGCTGACGTGGTCGAACTCGAATGACTGGGCGGATTCGTCGGGGGACATCAACGATCCGAAGGTGAAGCACACCGAGGACGGGCTGACGGATTTCGGCAAGGACGTGGTGTACGAGATGAACCGGCTGGGGATGATGGTGGACATCTCGCACGTGGCGGACAAGACGTTTTACCGGGCGGTGATCACGTCACGAGCGCCGGTGTTCGCGTCGCACTCGTCGGCGCGGGCGCTGACGGATGCTCCGCGGAACATGACGGACGATATGCTGCGGGCGGTGGCGCGGAGCGGCGGGCCGAACAGCAAGGGCGGCGTGGTGATGGTGAACTTCTACTCGGCGTTCATCAGCGACGCGTGGCGCAAGGCGTGGGCGGCGCAGGCTCCGGAGCGGAACGCGGCGGAGGAGAAGCAGATTGCGGAGTGGAAGGCTGAGGGCAAGACAGTCACGTACGCGATGACGGACGACCTGGACCGGCAGTGGGCGGCGAAGATTCCGCGGCCGCCGCTGAGCATGCTGATCGACCACATCGATCATGTGGCCAAGGTGGCGGGGATCGATCATGTGGGGCTGGGGTCGGATTTCGACGGGATCCCGTCGTCGCCGGAGGGGATGGATTCGGCGGCGGACCTGCCGAAGATTACGGCGGCGCTGATGGCGCGGGGGTATTCGGCGGAGGATTGCCGGAAGATTCTCGGCGGGAATTTCCTGCGGTTCTTCCGGGAAGTGCAGGCGACGGCGAAGCAGCTGCAGAGGGAGTCGCCGGATCGGCCGCAGATCGGGAAAGAACAGACCTTTCACAAATAAGCGAGGCGAGGGCGATGGCGGTGTACATTGCGCTGCTGCGGGGGATCAATGTCGGCGGATCGGGGCTGCTGGCGATGAAGGACCTGGTGAGTCTCTGCACGAAGTGCGGGTTTGGGAATGCGCGGACGTACATCCAGAGCGGGAATGCGATCTTCGAGAGCAGCCTGAAGGAAGAGGGTGTACGACAGGCGCTGGAGAAGGCGCTGGCGGCGAAGATGGGCAAGCCGGTGGACGTCATCGTGCGGACTGCGGCGGAGATGAGAGCCGTGCTGGAGGCGAATCCGTTTCCGGAGAAGGAGCCGAACAAGACGGTGGTCTTGTTCCTGAACGGAAAGCCGCCTGCGGATGCGCTGCGGGGGTTGACGGGGCCTGCGGGTGAGCAGGTGCGGGCGGGCAAGCGGGAGATTTATGTCTATTACCCGGAGGGACAGGGCCGGTCGAAGCTCAGGCTTCCGCTGAAAGAATCCGCGACGGCGCGGAACATCAACACGGTGGCAAAGCTGGTGGCGCTTGCCGAGGGTTAATTGCCGAAGCGATTC
>DASSKX010000745.1:0-2572 GCA_035689925.1 Acidobacteriaceae bacterium | reverse complement strand
TGTGCCTGACACGAATTATTTCCCGCAGCAGTTGGTGATGCACGGCTGCCAGCTACCTGCTACCGGCTACTGACTCACACATGCGCTACCTACCGAAATCCGATGCCGAACGCGCCGCTATGCTGCGCGACATCGGCGCCTCGTCGATCGACGACCTCTTCGCCATCATCCCTGAGGAGTACCGACTCACCCGTGACCTCAGCATCCCGCGCCAGATGGGTGAGTCGGAGATCGTCGATCACTTCAAAGCCGCCGCCGCCCAAAATGCCAACGGGTATGCCAGCTTTCTCGGAGCGGGCATCTACCGCCACTACCGCCCGGTCGTCATCGACGCGATCGTGCAGCGCGGCGAGTTCCTCACCTCCTACACGCCATACCAGGCCGAGATCACGCAGGGCACGCTCCAGGCCATCTTCGAGTTTCAGACGATGATCTGCGAACTGACCGGCATGGAGATCGCCAACGCCTCGATGTACGACGGCTCGACCGCCGCCGCTGAAGCCGTGATGATGGCCCTGCGCATCAGCGGTCGCGACGACGTTCTCGTCGCCCGCAGCGTGCATCCCGAGTACCGCGAGGTGATGCACACGTACGCGCAGCACAGGGAAGCCATCAACGGCCATCCCACGCGCGAAATTGCCTTCGGTTCGGACGGGCGGGTCGACCTCGCCGCTCTCGAGGAAGCCGTCACCGACCAGACTGCCTGCGTGCTGGTGCAGTCGCCCAATTTCTTCGGCGTGGTAGAGGACATTCCCGCCATCGCCGAGGTCGTCCATAAGAAGGGCGCGCTGCTCATCGTCTCCATCGCCGAAGCCATTTCGCTCGGCATCGTGCGCCCGCCAGTGGAGGCGGATATCGTGGCGATGGAAGCGCAGTCGTATGGCGTTGCGCCAAGCTATGGCGGACCCTTCTGCGGCGTCATCGCTGCGAAAGAAAAATACATGCGCCAAATGCCGGGCCGGCTCGTCGGCGAAACAAAAGACAAGCGGGGCCGCCGCGGCTTTGTCCTGACGCTCTCCACGCGCGAACAGCACATCCGTCGCGAAAGGGCGACGTCGAACATCTGCACGAACCAGGCGCTCGTGGCGCTGATGGCAACGGTCTACATGACCGTTTACGGCAAAGAAGGCATCCGGGAACTCGCCGTGCAGAACCTCGCCAAAGCCGACTACGCCGCGAAAACACTCAGCGCGCAGGGCACGCTGCTCTTCAAAGGTTCGCCCCGTTTCAACGAATTCGTCATCGGGACCGAGGAAGATCCCGAGCAGCTGAACGCGCGGCTGCTCGAGCAAAAAATCATCGGCGGAGTCCCGCTGCGCCGCTGGTATCCCGAACTCGGCAATGCAACGCTCTGGTGCGCCACCGAACTCACCACCCGCGAGCAAATCGATCAGGCCGCAACCGTGCTGGCGCAAACGCCCGCCGCTGCCGCGGCGAGGTAAGGAACAGAATCCATGGCCACGCACACGGAAGAGACGACGTTTACCGGAACTCCGCGGAAAGTCACCGCGCACCTGACGCAAAACGAGGGCCTCAGCTTCGAGAAATCGGCGCCCGGCAAGAAGGCGTACCGGCTTCCGCCGCTCGACGTGCCGGAGGTCGATCCGGCGGCGCTTCTGGGCGAAGCCCAGCGTACGCAGAGTGCAGAGCTGCCTGAACTCAGCGAGATCGAGATCATCCGCCACTTCACGCGTCTCTCCACGTGGAACTACGCCATCGACCTCGGCATGTATCCGCTGGGCAGCTGCACCATGAAGTACAACCCGCGCGTGAACGAGTTCGTCTCGCGCCTCGAAGGGATTGCCGAAGCGCATCCCTATCAGCCCGAGTCGCTCGCGCAGGGATCGCTCCAGATCATCCGGCTGTTGCAGGAGTGCCTGCTTGAAATCACCGGCATGGACGCGATCACGCTGCAGCCGGCCGCCGGCGCACACGGCGAATTCACTGGGATCCTGCTCGTCCGCGCCTATCACGAATCGAAGGGCAATCCGCGCCGCACCATCATCATTCCCGACTCCGCGCACGGCACTAATCCGGCGACGGCCGCCGTTTGCGGATACGAAGTGGTGAACTTCAAGTCGAATACCAGCGGCGGCATCGACGTCGAAGCACTCGCGAACTCGGTCACCGAAGATACCGCAGCACTGATGCTGACGAACCCCTCCACGCTCGGCGTCTTCGAAAACGAGATTCATCGCATCGCCGACATCCTCCACGCCAAAGGCGCTCTGCTTTACATGGACGGCGCCAACATGAACGCCCTCTGCGGCAAGACGCGTCCGGGCGACTTCGGCGTCGACGTGATGCACCTCAACCTGCACAAGACGTTCTCGACGCCCCACGGCGGCGGCGGCCCCGGCTCCGGGCCAGTCGCGTGCAGGAAGATCCTGGAGCCCTTCCTGCCCATTCCGGTCGTGGAGAAAGGAAGCGACGGGCAGCTGCGCCTCAACTACGACCGCCCGCAGTCCGTCGGCCGGGTGCGCGCTTTCTTCGGCAACTTTGGCATGTTCGTCCGCGCCCTGGCGTATATCATCGCCAATGGCCCCGACGGCCTGCGCCAGACCACCGAAGA
>DASSKX010000744.1:0-5824 GCA_035689925.1 Acidobacteriaceae bacterium | reverse complement strand
CTGCTCGTTGAGATAGGCGCTGATGAAGCGCTTGTAATCGCCGCCCGGGATGAAGCAGATCTCCTGCGAGTCGGGCTTTACGGCGATGGCGAGGCCGTGCTGCGCTGCTATCTCGCGCACCTCGGCCTTGCGGTGCCCGCCGAGCGGAAAGAGCGTGCGCGAGAGCTGCTCCTGCGTGAGGCCGAAGAGGAAGTACGTCTGATCCTTGGCGTGGTCCGCGGGGCGGCTGAGAATCCAGCGGCCGCGCGCCGGGTCATATTCGTTGCGGGCGTAGTGGCCGGTGGCGATGCGGTCGGCGCCGATCTGCTGGGCGCGCACGAGCAGCTGATCGAACTTGAGGTGGTTGTTGCAGAGCGAGCACGGGATGGGCGTGCGGCCGTTGAGGTACTCGCGGACGAAGGGGCGGACGACGTCCTGCTCGAAGCGCTCCTCCTCGTTGACGACGTAGTACGGGATGCCGAGGGACTCGGCATCGCCTCGCCCGATCCGCTCTACGTCATTCAGATCGATCAGGCGACGAACCGCGTCACCATTGGACCTGACGCCGAAGCCACCACGCGCACCCTGCGAGCCCGTGACCTGAACTGGATCTCCGTCCCTGAGCTTCGCGGCGAGATGCGTGTCCGCGCCAAGATTCGTCACCGCCACGAGCCCGCTTGCGCCACGATCCGCAACATCGGCCCCGGAGAGGTCGAGGCAATCTTCGATGAGCCGCAGCGCGCAGTCACCCCCGGTCAGGCTGCCGTCTTCTACGACGGCGACGAAATAGTCGGCGGCGGCTGGATCGCCGGCTAGATCACGCCCTCATCTGCACCTGCTGCGACACGAGCGCGTTCGCAATCGCTGCCCCCGCCGTGCGTGTGTCCGCAGTGCCACCCACATCCCGCGTGCAAAGCGACTTGTCCACCAGCGTCGCCTCAATCGCCTCCAGAATCGCCGCCGCGGCTTCCTGCTCGCCGAGATGCTCGAGCATCATCGCCGCCGACCACACCTGCGCAATCGGATTCGCGATGCCTTTCCCCGCAATGTCCGGAGCCGAACCGTGCACTGGCTCAAACAGAGAAGGGAAGCGGCCCTCCGGATTGATGTTCCCTGAAGGCGCGATGCCGATGGTACCGGCGCACGCCGGACCGAGATCCGACAAAATATCCCCGAACAGGTTCGACGCGACCACCACATCGAAGCGATCCGGGTTCAGCACGAAATGCGCCGTCAGAATGTCGATGTGATACTTGTCCCACCGCACGGAGGGATAGCTCCTGCCCATCATTTCTACGCGCTCATCCCAGAACGGCATCGTGATCGAAATGCCGTTCGACTTCGTCGCCGACGTGAGATGTTTCTTGCTGCGCCGCTGCGCCATCTCAAACGCGAACCGCAGGATCCGGTCCACGCCGACCCGCGTCATCACCGTCTCCTGAATGACCACCTCGCGCTCCGTTCCTGGAAAAATCCTGCCGCCAATCGACGAGTATTCGCCCTCGGTGTTCTCCCGGACCACGTAGAAGTCAATATCCCCGGGTTTCCGCCCTGCGAGCGGACACGGCACGCCCCGCATCAGTCGCACCGGCCTGAGGTTCACATACTGATCGAATTCACGCCGGAACTGGATCAGCGAGCCCCACAGCGAAATGTGATCCGGCACCTTATCCGGCCAGCCGACCGCGCCGAAAAAAATCGCATCGTGATGCCCGATCTGCTCCTTCCAGTCCACCGGAAGCATGCTGCCCTGCTTGAGGAAGTAATCGCACGAGGCGAAGTCGAACTCGTCGAGCTGCAATGTAAATCCGAAGCGCTCAGCGGCGGCCTGCAGCACGCGGACTCCTTCGGGCACGACTTCCTGGCCGATTCCATCTCCCGGAATCACGGCAATTCTGTAATGGCGCTTGCGTGAGGCATCAGGCATGGTGGGGAGTTTCTCCGATGGAGTGTTCTGTCTTCGGTCCGCTAAGCAACCGCAGCACGACAATGGTCGCGGCCGATAACAGTAGGGTACCGCCGACGAGGTACAGTCCGCGTGTGAAGTGTCCGCTGGCCTGGTCCGACGAACCAATCATCCATGGACCGACAAATCCCCCGAGCGTTCCCAGCGAGTTGATCAGCCCAATCGACGCCGCGGCTCCGGTCCCGGCGAAGAACATCGTTGGCAGGCACCACAGCGGCGGCTTGGCCGCGCTGACTCCGAACGCGGTGAGCGACAGCCCGAGAATTGCAAGAACGGCCGAGCTGCCCGCTGCACCCACGATCGCCATACCGGCAGCGGCAATCACGCACGCCAGAGCCGCGTGCCAGTAACGCTCGCCGGTGCGATCCGAATTGCGGGACCAGAGCACCATCCCGGCGACCGCAACCAGATTAGGAATTGCCACGAGCCACCCCACGTTCATGCTCGAAAATCCGAAGCCCTTCACAATCAGCGGAGCCCAGAATCCAATCGTGTACAGGCCCGCCGATGTGCCGAAATACGCGAGCGACAGCACCAGCACCTTCCAGTCCCCCAGAGCCCGCCACGCGCTGTGCGTACGGCCGCGCAATGCCCGGTTTTCGCGTGCCATGGCCCCTTCCAGCCAGCCCCGCTCCTCGTCGGCAAGCCACGTTGCTTTCGCCGGCCGGTCGCTGAGCACGCGAAACGTGACAAAGCCCAGCAGCACCGCTGGAGCGCCCTCCAGCAGGAAGAGCCATTGCCAGTCGTGCAGCCCGGCCAGCCCGTGCATCTGCATCAGCGCCCCCGACAACGGCGAGCCGATGAATCCCGCAAACGGAGCCGCAGCCATGAACCATGCCGTCACCACCGACCGATGACCCGCCGGAAACCAGTAGCTGAGGTAGAGAATGATCCCCGGAAAAAATCCCGCCTCCGCCAGGCCCAGCAGAAAGCGCAGCACGTAAAAGCTGATCGGCCCACGCGTGAACGCCATTGCGAGTGAGACCAGTCCCCATGTGATCATCACGCGTCCGATCCAGAATCGCGCGCCCACTTTGTGCAGGATGATCGTCGAGGGCACCTCGAAGAGAAAGTAGCCCAGAAAGAAAATCCCCGACCCAATGCCGAACGTCTCCGGCGTCAGTCCGATCTCCCGGTTCATTGTCAGCGCGGCAAAGCCAACGTTAATGCGATCGAGGAACGCGACAAAATACAGCAGCATCAGGAAGGGAATCAGGCGCCAGGTGATCTTCCGGATCGTGCGCCTTTCGACGCTGCTGTCTGCCGCGCTCACTTCACCTCGTTGACCAGGTCCCGCAACGGCTTGAGCACCGTGAACCGCGTCAGCGCGATCGGCTGCGCCGCGGCATCCAGCACCGCCATTTGCTGCTGCTTCCATCCCTGCGGGGCAGGTGTGCCCGCCGCAAGATACGCCAGGGCCTGCATCCCCATCGTGCCCAGTTGCGACAGCTGTTCGGCCCGCGGCAGCGCCTCCCCGAGCAGCGGACTGCCCGCCATCAGCTGCATCACCTCCGGCTGCGCCTCAATCCAGGACCGGAACATCGCCTCCAGCGCCTCCTGCTGACCCGCCCGCGCCGCGGGGTCCTGCAGGTACGTGCTCATCAGTTCGGCGAAGTCGTGCCGCGATGGCGGATCAGGCCGCAGCGCATCCACCAGCTTGTCCAGCGGCATCTGGTTCGTGATGCCGTGCTGGCTCGACCAGTGTCCCCGCACATCGAAGGTCACCGGCTCCAGCACCGCCGCCAATACCTGCAACGATTCGATCTGCGAAGTCCCGGCCAGCGCGCGCAAACTCGCATCCTCCTGGCTGATCTGCGTCAGCCCGAGCTGCTCAATGCGCAGCGACTGCACCCGCAGCCGCCGGTACATGTCGTCGACGTTGTCCACCGACTGCGCCGACCACAGCCGCTCCGCAATCGCCGCAGTCCGCGGCCAAATCCGCGATTCGATCACCTGCGGACTGACGTACTCGCTCCACATGCACGCCTCGCCGCCGATGATGCGCGCCGCCTGTTCCGGCGTCAGGTCGCTGTTCTTCGGCAGCGGGTCCACGCGGTAGTGGTCCGCGGCGGAATCCATATGATCCAGGTAGTACCCCGCCGACAATATCCCGCTGTATCCCTGGCGCGCGCCCGCCGCCAGCGAGTTGAACCCGCGCCACGACTGCACGACAACGTCCTTCGGCAGATCGGGCGTGAGCACCTCATCCCAGCCGATCATCTTCTTGCCGTGCTTGGTCAGGATCGGCAGCAACTTTTCATTGAAATAGTTTTGCAGCGCCGCCCGGTCTTTGAGCCCGTGCTGCTTCATGAACGCCTGGATCTGCGGGTTCTCTCTCCACTCCACGCCGTTGTTCTCGTCGCCGCCGATGTGCAAGTACTCATCCGGGAAGATCGACGCCATCTCTCCGATGAACTTGTCGATGAAGTCATATGTGCTCTTCTTCGTCGGATCGAGCACCGGATTAAAAATGCCGAAGTGATGCTCCACCGCGAACGGTCCCGGCCCGCTGGCCAGGTCCGGATAGCCAACCACCCACGATGTGGTGTGCGCCGGCATGTCGAACTCCGGCACCACGCGGATGCCGCGCGCCCGCGCATACGCCACCACTTCCCGCGCCTGTTCCTGCGTGTAGAACTGCCCCTCCGACCCCGCCTCCGTCAGTTTCGGGAAGACCTTGCTCTCCATACGAAATCCCTGGTCGTCGCTCAGGTGCCAGTGGAAGACGTTCATCTTCACCGAAGCCATCGCGTCCAGCGTGCGCTCGATGATCGAGACCGGCTCGAAGTGCCGCGAGCAGTCAATCATCAGCCCGCGCCACCGGAAGCGAGGCGAGTCGTGGATCGTCACCGCCGGCAGCCAGAATCCGTGACCATCCGACTGCACCAGTTGCTGCACCGTCTCCAGGCCGCGCATCGCGCCCACATCGGTTGCCGCCTGCAGATGCGCGTTGGCCCCCGTAATCTCCAGCGTGTATGACTCGTTCTCGTCGACGCCCTGCACGGCCTCACCGGCGCCGTCCACGGAAACGATCAGCGCGCCTGATTGCGCCTGCGCCGCAGTCCCGATCATCACGCCCGTCTGCATCTGCATCCGCTGGATGGCCCGATGCACCGCACCGTCCAGCCGCTCGTCCCGGAATTTATCAACGACGACCGTGAATCCCGGCGCAAGGTTGAGCCGCCCGTTGCCTGCGGTCAGCTGAGCCGGCTGCGGCATCAGCGTGTTCACAAATTCCGTTTGCCCCAAGGCTGCACCGCCCAGTACTGCTCCCGCCAACGCAGCAACTCCCACCGACAGCAACCGTCGTTTCACGATTCGATTTCCTCGCAGAGAACTTCGCGACCAGCTTACGCAATTCACGCCCGCTCTGCCACACGGCGAAGGTGCGATTTGATACTCTGCTGATTCGTCACCGTCGGAGGATCGTTTTCATGCGCATCGGATTCGCCGCGCTCGCAGCCATCCTGTCGATCTCCTTCGCACCCGTCGCAGCGCAGACCGCCGCCTGGCCCGAGCCGGACGCCGCAACCAAACAGCTGGCGCTTGGAATTTTTCGCCAGCTGATCGACATCAACACGACCGACTCCGTCGGCAGCGTCACCGTGGCGTCGAAAGCGATGCAGCAGCGATTCCTCGACGCCGGCTTTCCGGCGAGCGACATCTACCTCGGCGGCCCGAACGACCGGAAGCAAAACCTCGTCCTGCGCTATCGCGGTACCGGCGCGCATGCACCGATCCTCTTCATCGGCCACCTCGATGTCGTCGAAGCGCGGCGTTCGGACTGGACCACCGACCCCTTTCAGTTCGTCGAGAAAGACGGCTACTACTACGGCCGCGGCACGCAGGACATGAAGGACTGCGACGCCATCCTCGTCG
>DASSKX010000743.1:0-3391 GCA_035689925.1 Acidobacteriaceae bacterium | reverse complement strand
CGACGAGGCCCGCCTGCTGAAACTGAAGATTGCCTCCTGAGAAGACGGCAAAGTTCGGAATGCCCTGCACGTTGAAGCGGGCGGCGAGCGAGGGGTGCTGCTCTGTGTCGATCTTGAGCACGACGGCCTGACCGGCGAGGTCGCGCGCAACCTGCGCGACATGCGGCGCCGCCATGCGACAGGGGCCGCACCAGGCGGCCCAGAAGTCCACGAGGACGGGAACCCTGCTGTCGCGGACGATCTCATCGAATTCGCTCGGGCCGACCGCGATGGGCTCGGCGATGGCAGGCAGGGGCGCTTTGCAGGCGCCACATCGCCCGGTGTGGGCGAGATGCTTTGCCGGGATGCGGTTGGGCTTTCCGCAGGAGGGGCAGTTTCGGATCACGGGCATCAGGGAATCCTCTGAGATTATTTTCCAGTATGGATGCTGCTGTGGCCTGCGTCGTCGAAGAGGCCAGGCTCGGGATTCTGCGGCGGATAGGTGATGCGCGTTCCGTTGACCTGCGCGAAGGAAGTCAGCGTGTGGCGGCGTGTGGAGGTGGCGCTGGCGATCTCCTCGGCGTCGATGCCGCGGACCAAGAGCGCGTCGGCGATCAGTGAGCGATGGCAGCGCCAGGGAACGGCTTCGGCGCACATGATGGCGGTGCGGCGCTCGCGAGCGAGGGCGATGAGTTCATCCAGCGCCTGCTCGAATTCCGGCGTCTGCATATAGTCCGCGTAGCCGCGGAAACTGGTATTGCGCCAGCCCGTGTTGACGGACTCGCGCCGCGCGTGTCGCAGGCCGCCGAGCGCCTTCATGTGCCGGTAGGGGATGCCCCCATCGTGCAGAGAGCGGGAGAGCGCGTCGCCGGCGAACTGCGGATTGTGGCGCGAGCGCGGGATGGTGCGCACGTCGACGAGTTGCTCGATGGCGTGCGCACGCAGGAGCGCGATGAATTCTTCTGCGGTGCGCGTGGAGTGGCCGACGGTGAAGATGCGCAGCGGGGCGGTTTGCATCGGCTCTCCTGATGCCATTGTCCGCCCGCCTGCTTTCACGCAGCTTCCGAATCTTTCTTCGGCGCCGGGTCGGTGGAAGGAGGGTCGCTGGCGGGGAAGGAATCCTCAATGGTTTTGTCGAGGGATTCTTCGCGTTTTTCGGGTGACTGCTGAGGCGTGATGGTGTTCGCGTCGCGACCGGAGCGGTCAGATGGTGGTGTCATGCTGTGTCTCCTTCGTGAAGGGATGTGCGGCGCTTCAGCAGTGCTGCCCAGACGTATTCCGGGCGCAGAAAATGGCGTACCGCATAGCGGTTCCGGGGCGCGGGAACGGTTTCCCTTTTGAACTTTACGGCTGATATTCTGCTGGACCATGGAACGTCGCGACCTGCTCAAGCTTTCTCCGTTGGCGGTGGCTGCTGCCACCGTGGGCCATGTTTCGCTGGCTGACGCACAGACCGAACCGCACAGCACAGAGGCGGTGTACAACGTCCGCACTTTTGGCGCGACCGGCGATGGAAAGACGGTCGACACGCCTGCGATCAACAAAGCGATTGACGCCGTGGCTGCGGCGGGCGGAGGCACGCTGGTCTTCCCGGCGGGCACGTATGTGTGCTTCACGATCCGGCTGAAATCGCACGTGACGCTGTATCTGTCGAGCGGCTGCACGATTCTGGCGGCCGACTCGCCGAAGCCCGGCGAGACGACCGGCTACAACGGCGGAACGTACGATGCAGCCGAGCCGAATGATCCGTGGACGCCTTACCAGGATTACGGGCACAACCACTGGCGCAATTCGTTGTTCTATGCGGAAAATCAGCACGACTTTGCGGTGATGGGGCCGGGGCTGATCTTCGGCAAGGGTCTGTCGCACGGGTCGCCGGGCAATCGCGGCGACTACTTCGCCTTCGTGGCGGAACAGGCGGGCGTGGGCAACAAGACGTTCGGGCTGAAGAACTGCCATAACGTGATCCTGCGCGACTTCAGCGTGCTGAAGGGCGGACATTTTGCGCTGCTGGCGACCGGCGTCGACAACATGACGATCGATAACCTGCTGATCGATACGGATCGCGATGGGCTGGACATCGACTGCTGCCGGAATGTGCGCGTCTCGAACTGCACGGTGAACTCACCGTGGGATGACGCGATCTGTCCGAAGTCGAGTTACGCGCTGGGATATGCGCGCTCGACGGATCACGTGACCATCGCCAACAACTACGTCACCGGCACGTATGAACTGGGCAGCGTAATCGCAGGAACGTGGAAGAAATTTGCTGAGGATGCGCGCGTCTCGCGCAACGGACGCATCAAGTGCGGCACGGAGTCGAACGGCGGATTTCGGAACATCACGATTACCGGTAATGTGATCGAGGGGTGCAAGGGCATCTCGCTGGAAAGCTCGGACGGCGCGTATCTCGAGGACATTGCGATCACCGGAAACACGATGCGCGACATTGTCGATGCGCCGCTGTTCCTGCGCCTGAACCGCCGCAATCGCAATCCGAAGGATACGCTGCGCAAGGGAACGCTGCGGCGGGTGCTGATTGCGAACCTGGTGAGCTACAACTCGGCCTCGTCGACGTCTTCGCTGCTCTCCGGGATTCCCGAGAACCTGATTGAGGACGTGAAGCTTTCCAATTGCTACTTCGACCATGTCGGCCTGCCCTCCACGATGCGCGTGGGCTGGGGCGAGGGGACGAAGCCGATGCCGGACTGGCACACGATCCATGTGCCGGAGATCGAGGACGCATATCCGGAATTGCTGCGGTTTGGGCCGACTCCGTCGAACGGCTTCTTCATTCGCCATCTGCGGAACCTGGAGATGTCGCACGTGGAAGTCGCGCCGTCGGGACCGGATCCGCGGCCCGCGTTCTGGCTCGAAGACGTGCATCGCGCGGACTTCTTTGCGATTACAGCACCGCAGCAGCCAAACTTCTCGCTGCACAATGTGTCGGACTTCCGCCTGCTGTGGTCGCGGGCGGCGAAAGACACGACGCTGGACAAGGCTGACAATCAGGTGATCTGAGAAGAGACGGCGCAGGCTCGGTGGCATCCCTCAACCGGGCCTGACGCGCTCAATGTGCGGCGGCGCTCACTTCGCGCGCGGCGGCCAGCACCTCGGGAACGACCAGGCGTACGTCTTCCTCCGTCGTGCGGTGGTTGACGATGCAGGCACGCAGGGCGAATTTGCCGTCGATGAGCGCGTTGGATAGGTAGACGCGGCCGCGGCGCAGGACTTGCTCGAGGATGGCGCGGTTCAGGATATTCAGATCGCTCGCCGATGCGCCCAAGCGGAAGCATACGGCGCTGAGCGCGACGGGCGCGAGCCGCTCCATGGCAGGTTCGGCGTCGATGCAGCCTGCGAGCACCTGAGCCAGGCGCAGATCCTCTGCGATCGATGCAGCGAATGCGTTCAG
>DASSKX010000742.1:0-3507 GCA_035689925.1 Acidobacteriaceae bacterium | reverse complement strand
ATCTGCTGCCGGTCTATCCTTTGGTGCTGCTGCTGGCTGTGAACACCTTCCGGCGGCGGATGCGCGAGTGGGTTGCTCTGGTGGCGCTGAGCGCCGCGGGTTTCGTCGTCGGACTTTTCGTAAATCCGCCGTATCGATTTGCGCCGGAGGACAACCTGGAGTACGCCACGGTCATTCGCCTCCACCAGGCGGCCATCGCTCAGGTGACGAAGCACTTTCCGCAGGCCGCGGTGCTGACTGCGTGGCCGGTCGCCGACGAGCTGACCAAACCGGAGCTGGGCTATGTGAAGCAGCCCATGCGGGTGGAGGAGATCGACAACTTTTCCGCCGAGGCGATCCGGCAGGCGGCGGAAGGACCGCGGGCCTGGTCGGTCGCGCTGACGTTTTCGACCAAGTATGATCCGGCGCGGCTGCCATTTGCGTTCGGGCGGCGGGGTGAGGCCTGGGATCGTCGCTATTTCGACTTTCATCACGACCTGCCGCCGGGCCTCATCGCGCGGGTGCTTGGAGGAACAGTGGTTTGGGGCGCGGCGCGCAAGGGCGAGTGGGCGGCGGTATTGCGATTTGAGCGAACGCCGGGTCCGCGGCAAGCCAGCTTAGCGGGCGCGAGCCGCTAATTCCGACACACCCTCAGCTTCGCGATAAAGGATGTTTTCCAGGGCCGGGAAGGCAGTGCGCAACTCGTCAGGGTGAAGCGCGTACTGGGTCGATTTGCCTCCGGCGAATCGAGCGTTCTCCGAGGTGTAGGTCTTGTAGACGAGCAGGCCGCCTGGAGCCAGGAGTTTGGGGATTTCGTCGAAATAATCCCGCGCAAGAAACCAGAAGACGGTGATCAGGTTGAAGTGAACACCGGCTCCGGTGGCCCAGACAATGGTCTCGTCCAGCGATTCGCGACGCAAGTCCACGTGGACGCCTGCCTCCGCGCAACGCTGCGTGGCGAGGGCGATGCCTTCGTCGGAGACATCGCTGAGCACGACCTGCCAGCCGTGACGGGTCAACCAGATTGCGTGGCGTCCCGCGCCTCCAGCAATATCGAGCGCGCTGCCCGGGCGCAGGTCGGCGCAGACCTCGATGAGGAATGGATCGGGATCGGTAAGCTGCGCCTCTCCCCCAACGAATTTGGCATTCCAGCGTTCGCGATCGGTTGTCATGCGTTTCCTCGGTAAGATGCTGAATCGGCGCGGGCGAAGATCGATTCTGCCGGCGGCCTGGGTAGTGCCATCAGGGCCGGAGAACCGGGCGACGCGTAACGTTACTCCGATATACTCAGAGTGGCATGGCGGGACCCAAAACCTTCTACATCGAGACCTTCGGCTGCCAGATGAACGTGCATGACTCGGAAAAGGTCATCGGCACGCTCCAGCAGCAGGGCTACGCCCGGGTGGAGACGGAAGAAGAGGCGGACCTGATCCTGTATAACACCTGCTCGATCCGCGACAAGGCGGAGCAGAAGGTCTTTCACCGCCTGAACGATTACAAGGCGCTCTACCGGCAGGGCAAGCGCTTTGGCGTGCTGGGATGCGTCGCCCAGCAGGAAGGCGAGAAGATCTTCGAGCGCGCGCCGTTTGTTTCGCTGGTGTCCGGCTCGGCCTCCTATCGCAAGCTGCCCGAGATGCTGGTGCAGATCGAGCAAGGCGCGACCCGCGTCACGGGGCTGGACGACCGCCAGACGGACGAGACGTTCGAGACGGAGTTTACGGCCCGGTCGAATCCGCATCGGGGCTACATCACCATCATTGAGGGATGCGATAAGTTCTGCGCCTATTGCGTGGTGCCGTATACCCGGGGCAAAGAGCGCAGCCGGCGATCGGAGTCGGTGCTGGCCGAGGCGCGGCGGATGGCTGACGCCGGCTTCACGGAAATTCAGCTGCTCGGGCAAAACGTCAATTCCTATCGCGATCCGGAAGGGAAGCGCAGCTTCGCCGAACTACTGGCCGCCGTAGGGGAGGTGCCGGGGGTCCGGCGCGTGCGCTTCACGACCTCCCATCCGAGGGACTTCACCCGGGATATCGTCGAGGCGATTGATGCTGTGCCCACTCTCTGCGATCACGTTCACCTGCCAGTCCAGAGCGGGTCGAGCCGAGTTTTGCATCTCATGGCTCGTGAATATACCCGCGACCAGTACCTGGAACGCATCGCATGGATCAAGGGGGCGGCGCGGCCGATCAGCATGACCACGGATATCATCGCGGGTTTCCCAGGTGAGACGGAGCAGGACTTCGAGGAGACGATCGATCTGCTGAACGAAGTGCAGTACGACGGGGTGTTCGCCTTCAAGTACTCGCCGCGGCCGAATACGCCGTCGCTGTCGATGCCGGATTCGATTTCCGACGAGGAGAAGTCGAAGCGGCTGCAGATCCTGCTCGACCGTCAGCGTGAGATTCAGCGGGCGAACTACGAAAAGCATTTGGGTCAGGTGCTTGAAGTGATGGTTGAGGGTATGAATGCGGCGCGGGGACAGGTCGTCGGGCGTACGTCGCAGAACAAAACGCTGAACTTTACGACGACCCAGCCGATTGCTCCGGCCCCCGGCGTGTACCTGCCGGTGCGGGTGACAAAAACTTTCCCCAACAGTCTGGTTGGGGAGGCAGTGCAGTGAGGGCGCGATGGAAGTCGAAATGAAAATCCGCGGTTTAATGGTGGATCCTTCGACAAATATGCCGGTGGTGATCCTGAAGGACCCGAACAGCGACACGGTACTGCCGATTTGGGTGGGGCTCTACGAGGCACAGGCGATCCAACTGGAAGTGATGAAGGCGACGACGCCGCGGCCGTATACGCACGATCTGCTGAAGAACGTGGTCCTGGGACTGAATGCCGAGGTGCGCCGCGTGGTCGTCTCTGAGCTTCGCGGTGACACCTTTTACGCCGTCATCTGGATGGAACAGAACGGCGAGATCATCGCGATCGACGCGCGCCCCTCAGACGCGCTGGCCCTCGCACTGCGCTCGGACTGCCCGATCTACGTGGCGGAAGAGGTGCTGCACGCAGCGAAGGTGCTGCCCAATTCCGCAGAGACCCAGCCCAGCGAACAGGACCTGCGTCGCTGGCTCGAGAACCTGGGTGACGAAGACATGGGCAAGTATAAGATGTAGCTATTCCCTGTCTCTGATACGGAGCCCCCTTGAAGGATAACTTGAAAGGAGTTGCGTCGGTGCGGCTGAGAAAGCTGTGCGGCGGTTTGCAGGACGAAGCACGTCGTTGGATCCGGCCAGCCTGCAGCTCACGGTGTGACCGAACCGATTGCTCTGCTCATGTAGACGTGGACACCTACCAGTGTGCTAAAGATACGGTTGACTGGCCGCTGCCGCGCATGCCGATTGGCGCCAAGATCGTTTTCGACGATTATGGTTTCCGAGCTGCGAAGGTGTCACGCGCCTAATTAATCAGCTCCGCACCGATCCTGCAGGACCTCGCTTATGAGCACAACCTAAACGGCCATGCGATGCTAGTTCGGATTGGCGTTCCGAATGTAGCCTGAGTATTCAACATTAGTCTCTTAGCGGC
>DASSKX010000741.1:0-3097 GCA_035689925.1 Acidobacteriaceae bacterium | reverse complement strand
ACGACGCGGTGCGCGTATTCGGCGATATCCGGCTCGTGCGTAACCAGAACGATGGTGTTGCCCTTCCCATGCAGTTCGTCAAAGAGCGCCATGATCTCCACGCCGGTCTTCGAGTCCAGGTTTCCGGTCGGCTCGTCGGCGAGGATGATCGACGGATTGTTGACCAGCGCCCGTGCAATGGCAACGCGCTGCCGCTGGCCGCCGGAAAGCTCGTTCGGCTTGTGCATCATGCGCGCCTCGAGGCCCACCTGCGTGAGCGCCCCTTTCGCGCGGGCTACGCGCTCATCCGCCGGCGTGCCGTTGTAGATCAGCGGCAGCTCGACATTGTGCAGCGCGGTCGCGCGCGCCAGCAGATTGAAGGTCTGGAAGACGAAGCCAATTTCCTTGTTGCGGATGCGCGCCAGCTCGTCATCGTTCAACTCGCTGACCAGATGCCCGTTCAGCCAGTACTTGCCGCTGGAAGGCGTATCGAGGCAGCCGATCAGGTTCATCAGCGTCGACTTGCCCGACCCGGAGGGTCCCATGATGGCCACGTATTCGTTGCGCCGGATGCGCACCGTTACGCCCTGCAGCGCGTGCACCTGCTGCTCGGAGCCCATGTCGTAGGTCTTCCACAGGTCCTCGACCACAATGATGTCGCCCGGCGCCGGTCCGGTCGAAGTCGCGTTCTCCGCTACGGTCGTGGTTTCTGCTGCCATCTGGACTCCTGTTGCCATGCTGCTGTTACGCGAGCCTGTCCGGCCCGGTTCCGCCGGCATTTGCGCCGCACACTTATCTGGATGACGATGTCTGGGTCGGAGCCGCTAAAGAAGTGTCCTGCTTCACCAGGGCCCCTTCTTTCAGGTCGCGCAGCACACGATAGGTGCCCGTCACGATTCTATCGCCCGGCTGCAGTCCGCCGGTCACCTCGATGTCGGTGGCCCCGGTGATCCCGGTCGTCACCGGCACGAAGTGCACGCGATCCTTGCCCTTCTCCTTGCGCACGACAAAGACACCCTGAATCGCCTGCGACTGCTGCTGATCGCTGCTCGCCGCCGCTACCGTGTCCGCCTTCTGCGGGTGCGTCTGGTCGTTCTTCAGCAGCTTCGGATCGCGCATGGTCAGCGCCTGGATCGGGATGGCGACCACGTTGTCTTTGCTCGCCGTCGTGATTTTCGCGGTGGTCGAGAGCCCCGGCCGCAGTTCGTTCGAAGGCTGATCGAGGGTCACGACCACTTTGAAGTCCTTGGCCTCTTCCACGCCGCTGGTCGCCTGGCTGGTGGAGACGCCGCTGGAGCGCAGCAGCGCCTGATCGCCGACCTCGGTGACATGGCCCTTGAAAACCTTGCCGGGCAGAGCGTCCACCGTCACGTCGGCCGGCTGGCCGAGCTTCACATTGACGATGTCCGTCTCATCGACTTTCACCTCGGCGGTGATCACCGACATGTCGGCCAGCGTCATCAGCGTCGAGCCCTCGGTGTTCTGGATACCGGTGACGACCATCTCGCCGACGCGGACCGGCTCATTCGTGACGATGCCATCGAACGGAGCCACAGCGATCGTGCGGTTCAACAGGTCTTCCTGGACCTTCAGCGATGCCTGCTGCGTCTTCAGGTGGCCCTCGGCCGAGGCTGTCTGTGCCTTCGCCTGCGCCAGAGCTGCCCTGGCCTGTGCCACACTGGCCACGTCGAGGTCATACGCCGCCTTCGCAGCATCGAAGTTCTGCTGCGACATGACCTGGGCGGCATAGAGCGATTTGGCCCGGTCGTAGTCGAGCTTCTTCTGCGCAAGATCGGCCTGGGCGTGCTGCAGGTTTGCCTCCTGCGTCTTCTCCGCCGCGATGTAAGACGAAATATCCGTCTGCGCTGCTGCGATGGTCGCCTGCTGCGCTGCCACGTTGGCTTCCTGCTGCACGTTCTCGATGGTGGCGACGACCTGGCCCTTTTTCACGTGGTCGCCTTCGGCCACGTAGAAGTTCGTCACCCGTCCCATGGCATTGGCGCCGATATTGACGTAAGTTTTCGGCCTGATCTGTCCGGTGGCGTTGACCACCGAGACGAGGTTCTGCTTGCCCACGGTGCCGATCAAAACCTTGGTATAGCCCGACTGTGCCCGAACAATAGTCAGGGTGACGATGACCGCGAGAACTACAACGGCCCCAATAATGAGCAGTATCTTTTTCAAGACAGTATCTTCCTTCGCCGGGGATTACGCAGGGCCGCCGTTGGCGGTTCCAGGAAACAATTCATCCGTAACCCAGTGCTCGAAGCTATTTGCAGCTTCTTCCGGACAGAAATCGACCTGTCTGCCCCTGTCCCGGGGTGGTGGAACGCTGGCCGCGTCCTTATTTTTTCCGGAGAAGTTTTCCACCACATGATAACAGGTTGCACCTTCGGCAGGTCTTACGAAGTTGGCGTGTTCGGGTGTGCCCAAAGAGACGCCGAAGGAGCAGGAACTGCTTGTAAGGGTTGCCTGCCGCCCGTAGAATTGGAGTGCCCCCCGAAGGAGCAGTTGTTCCCGTATGTACAGGCACCGTTTCCCCCTTCATTCCGCCATCCTGATCGCAATGCTCGCCGGCGCAGGAAGCCTGACGGCTCAGGCTCAGACCCAAAACCAGGACAATTCCGCGCAGAGCGCCCAGGACACGCAGGACCCACTGAAACGGCCGCTGTCAGACAAGGAACGGTTCAAGCAGCAAAAGCAGCTCCATCAGGAGTTAAGCGACACGTACAAGAAATGGCTCGACGAGGACGTCCGCTGGATCATCACCGACCAGGAAAAGAAGGCGTTCATGAGCCTCAGCAACGATGAAGAGCGCGACGCCTTCATCGAGCAGTTCTGGCGCCGCCGCAACCCGAATCCGGACTCCCCGGAGAATGCGTTCCGCGAGGAGCACTACCGCCGCATCGCCTACGCCAACGAGCACTACGCCGCCGGCAAGCCCGGCTGGATGACCGACCGCGGACACATCTACATCGCCTTCGGCGCCCCGGACAGCACCGATTCGCACCCCAGCGGCGGACCCTACGACCGCCCGATGTCCGAGGGCGGCGGGCAGACCGAGACCTACCCGTTCGAGGTTTGGCATTACCGCTACCTCGAAGGCATCGGCAGCAAC
>DASSKX010000740.1:0-5408 GCA_035689925.1 Acidobacteriaceae bacterium | reverse complement strand
GTGACTATGACGTAAGAGAACTGCTTAGTTCTGGAGGGTGTGTGCGTCGGCCAGGGTATTGGTCGTCGGGGGAGGCGGCAAAGGCGCCGTCGACGGCGCAGTCGTGGAGGAGACAGGTGCTGCCGGCGCGGTCTGTGCGGTGATGTCCTGCTTCGGCCCAAGTCCGAGCTTAATCAGAGCGCGAGAGTCAGGAGTGAGCTTAGTCTGCCAGCCGTGATCCGCCTGATATTTCTGCATGGCGGCTTCAGTCGTTGAGTCCCACTGGCCCGATGCGGGCCCGGTCAGATAGTGCTCGCGGATCAGAGCTTGCTGGATTTCGCGCGCGCGGTCGGGATCGATGCCACGTTGGCCACGGACCTGATGACGATGCACGACGCGGTGATGCTTGTGGCCAGCCGTTGCGGCGCGATGTGTGCGGGTTGCGAATGCCGGAGTGGCCAGCAGGAAAGCGGCGAGCACAAGCACCTGGCTTGTCCTGAAAAAAGCCATAAGACGTTACCTCAGTTTTTTGGTCAATACGGCGATCGTATCGTGCAAGGGTATCGGCGAATGCCCGAAATTGCAACAAAAACCGGCAACGGCTCCCCGAAGTTTGCGGGAGCCGAACCGGAGGTCTATGCGCGATTGGTTACGGAAGTGTACCGCCCAGGTACTCTCGTCCCTGGCCGGGATTCCGCGGGTTGACGATCTCCAGAACCACATCGTCGCCCGACTTCAGTCCCGAAACAACCTTCTGGAATTCCTGTACGTTGTTGACGGGCTGTTTGTTAACGGACACGATGACGGCGCCCTGGAACTCTCCGACACCGATTTCGTCGGCGAACGATCCTGGCTTGACGGACTGAATCATGACGCCATGCAGGCCTGAGGGCGCGCCCTGTGGCAAATCGGAGATGGTAATGCCGAGTTTAGCGGGGCTGGCATTGCCGGGACCCTGGTTCGGGCCTTCCTCACCCTCACTGCTTTCGGGATTGCTCATCTTCGCGAGGACCTTTTCGCGCTCGCCGACCACCACTTTGGCATGTTGCGTCTGGCCGTTGCGGAGATACCCGATGTCGATGGATGTCCCGGGTTTGTACTCGGAAATGACCGCGACGAGATCATCCCCATTTTTTACGGGCTTGCCGTCGATCGTGGTGATGATGTCACCGGGCTTGAGTCCGGCGGTGGCGGCGGGCAGTCCAGCGGGAGCGGCGCTGATGATCACGCCGGTCTTAAATCCGTAAACGCGGGCGACGGCGCTGGGCGGATTGGCCTGGAAGCTAATGCCAATGCTGCCGCGAACGACCTTATGCTCCGGCCCGATGAGCTGGTTATAGACGTTGACGACGGTGTTCGTGGGCATGGCGAAGCCGATGCCCTCGTTGCCGGCAGACTGCGTAAAGATAGCGGTGTTCACGCCGATGACTTCGCCCGCCATGTTCAGAAGCGGGCCGCCGGAGTTCCCAGGGTTGATGGCGGCGTCGGTCTGCAGAAAGTGCTGGAACTCGCCGCCCGTGCCATGGTCGACACTGCGGTTCTTGCTGGAGATAATGCCGGCCGTGACGGTGGACTGTAGCCCGAAGGGCTCGCCGATGGCGACGACCCAGTCGCCCACTTCGACCCCCTCGGAGTTACCGACTTTGACGGTAGGGAGAGGCTTATCGGTCTGGATCTTAATCACGGCGATGTCAGTGGCTTTATCGACGCCGATCAGTTTTGCGGGGCGTCCCTGGCCACCGATGGGATCGCCGGCGAGCGTGACTAAGATTTTGTCGGCTTTGTCGACGACGTGGTTGTTGGTAATGATGTAGCCGCGTGGATCGACGATGAATCCGGAGCCGAGGGATTCGCGCTCCTGACCGCCGTCATCGGGCATACCGCCCGGTCCCTGGCCGAAGAAGCGGTTGAAGAAGTCCTGCAGGCCGCCCTGCGGGCTCTGATCGTCATCGCCTGGGCCATTGTCGCCATCGGGGGGTTGCTGCGGCATCTGCGGCATCTGCGGCGTCTGTGGGCCGAACCCGTGAGGATTGCGGCGGCGCTGCTGCTGTTGCTGCTTAGGAAGAATCTCCGTGTTGATGTTGACCACGGCGGGCGCCACTTCCTTTGCGATGCGCGTGAAGTCCGTGGGCATCTGGTGCGCGGGCGGAACTTTGAGCGGCGTGGCGTCGGTGCTGTTGACCTGCGCTTCCTGGCCGCGCACGGAGTGGGCTACGACAGAGCCGATGAGAATGCCGGCGGAGAGTGTTGCCAGGAGAGTAAAGGTCGAAGCGAGACGGTTATACCGCAACCGCCCAAACAGTGCTTTCATTCGAGTCGTACCTCATCAATCTTGAGGGGCGCACATGGACTGTGAACCCACCTTCAGTATAGAGCCTTTGGAATGAGCAAATTGTGTTTCGCCCGATCCGCGCTTACTGGCATTAGACGCAGAGCGCCCCGCACGGGTTACACGATGCCCGAGTGTGCAACTCTACGTGAGTGGGACGCCTTCGTGGGCAGTGGGTTGCACGGGAGCAGGGATAAATTCGGTGAGCGCGATGCCGGCGAGGATAAGGAGGGCCCCGGACGCGCTGCGGCGGCTGAGGCGTTCTCCGAGCACGAGGAATGAGGTGATCCAGGCAAAGACGGGCTCCATCGCGAGGATAAGTGCGGTGTGCGTCGCGGGCAGAAAACGCTGTGCCCAGGACTGCACGGCGAAGGCGACGGCGGTGGCCAGCACGGCGGTGATGATCAATGCGACGATGACGCGCGGTGACCAGCGAATCCAGGGATGCTCGAGGAGCGGCATGCTGAGCGCCATGAAGGCGGCGCAGAAACCGATCTGGAGAATGGCGAGTTGCTCGAAGGGGAAGCGAGGAGCGAGGTGCGCGAGGGCGAGGACGTGCAGTGAGAATCCGAGAGCGCAGCCGAAGGTGAGGAGGTCGCCAAGGTTGATGGTGCGGAAGTCGAATCCCGATCCTGCGGGTGTGGTGAGGAGAACGATGCCGACGAAGGCAACGAGCGCGCCGCACCAGGCGTTCCACGAAGGTGCGTGGGAG
This sequence comes from Acidobacteriaceae bacterium, assembly GCA_035689925.1. Taxonomy (GTDB): domain Bacteria; phylum Acidobacteriota; class Terriglobia; order Terriglobales; family Acidobacteriaceae; genus Palsa-343. The sequence continues at coordinate 2,388 of DASSKX010000740.1, read as the reverse complement.
TTGCGCGGCCGCAGAGCGGGAATGGCAGAGAGGATCGGCACGAGAACTACCACCATTCCGGTGATAAAGGCCGACTTGGAGGGTGTGGTGAGACGCAGGCCGGCGGTCTGGAACTGATAGCCCATGGCGAGGCAGAAGCCGATGATCGCGCCGCTGAAAATAGCGGGGCGCGTGATGCGTCCGAGGTGTCCACGGTAGATAAGCAGCAGGCAGGCGAACGCCAACGACATCCGGATGACGTTGAAGAGGAGCGGAGAGACGTCAGCCAGCGCGTTCTTGACGACAACGAAGGTGGATCCCCAGATGCAGACAACGGCGAGCAGCAGCAGATGAGCGCGCAGGGAACGAGGAGTGGCGGCGGGCATGGGTACAGCGTACTGGCTGGGCAAGTTTTGCGTCGGCATGTGCGACGGCGGCATCCTTGGTTCATGGCCGATCAACCGCGTCCGTTGGAAGGTGCTGCCAGGCGAGCAGCAGAGCATTACAGAGGTGGCCGGTTCTTCAATCCGGGCGTGCGGGATCACGGATTTCTGCAGGCAGTGAAATGGATGCTGGGCCGCAGGATTGGGCCATGGCCAAAGTGGATTGCATCCGAGCCCGGAGCACCGCCGCCGGAGAGCGTGCCGGGTAATGCGCTCCGGATCACGTTTGTAAATCATGCGACGGTGCTAATGCAGACGCAGGGGTTGAATCTGCTGACGGATCCGGTGTGGTCGCGCCGGGTCAGCCCGGTGCGTTTTGCGGGGCCGAAGCGCCATCGCTATCCGGGGATTCGGTTTGAGGATTTACCGCGGATCCACGCCGTGCTGATCAGCCACAATCACTACGATCATTTCGATCGGCCGACGCTGCGGAGGCTTGCGGCTGAGCACCACCCGGCCGCGTTCTGTCCCCTGGGATTGGCGAAGCCGCTGCGCGCTCTCGGCTTCTGCGACGTGCATGAGTTGGACTGGTGCCAGAGCGCGGAGTGGCAGGGTGTGGGCCTCCACTGTGTCCCGGCGCAACACTTTTCGGCGCGAGGTCCGTTCGATCGCAATCGGACGCTGTGGTGTGGATGGGTAATGGTCGGCAAGGCGGGAAACATCTACTTCGCCGCCGATACGGGCTTCGGGGAGTTCTTTCGGGAGGTGGCGAGTCGATTCGCTCCGCTGCGGTTGGCGATGCTGCCGATCGGCGCGTATGAACCGGAGTGGTTCATGGGGCCGATCCACATGACGCCGGAACAGGCGGTTGACGCGTGGTCCATGCTGGGGTCACCCGAGGCGATGGCCATTCACTTCGGGACGTTTTCACTGGCGGATGACGCCGAGCGCGCGCCGGTAGAGCGGCTGCACGGGGCCTTGCGAGCCAGACCCGATGCAGAGCGCTTCTGGATTCCGGTGGAGGGTGAGGGCCGGATGATTCCGCAGCGCGCTCCGGCGGTTATTTCTGCAGGATCTGGCCATTGAGGGTCAGGTCAATGCGGACCTGCTTCCGCATCTTCACGAACAGCATGCTTGGGTCTTTGAGGCCCCAGGCGATGTAGGGTACGTCGAACTGTCCGCTGGCCGTGCAGTGACTGCCGTTCATCTGGATGCTCATTGGCACGGTAATCGGGTGCGGCTGGCCGAGGAGCGTGAAGATCCCGTTGACCTGTATCTGCGAAGGGCCCGAGAGGGAGAGATCGCCCGTGTAGCTCTGCGGTTCGAAGGTGACGGTGGGGAAGTCGCCTGCCCGGAGTTCTTCGTTCGTCATCCGCTTGTCGCGCGCCTTGCTGCCGCTGTTGCCGGTTCCGGAGTCCACCGTGATCCGGCCATGGATCTCGTGCAACGTGGGATCGAAAGCGATGTCTGCCGACGCGATTTGGAACGTGCCGGCGAAGTGATGGAGCGAGTCACCGAGAGCGAAATGGACCGTGCTTTGCGCCGGATCAATCTGGAAGCGTGTGCCCTGGGCCAATACGCCTGCCGAGGCAAGTGCGAGAGCGCTGCCGGTGAGGAGCAGAGACACCGCGACGGCGGCAACTCGGGGTCTGCAGACGGAAAGACCGAAACGACGCAAGCGACAAAACTCTCCTCCAGTTGAGACGCGCCCCACGGCCCGGAGTCACCGGCGACAGGCCGCATGACGGGATTGTCATCTGCGGTTGAGAAGCGCGCGGCTCGACGTTTATGAGACAAGTGCGGGCACGGCGGCTTTAAGGTGCGGGCGCAGTTTCGCGTTCTCGTTGATTTCGTTGGCGCGATCGATGGCGGCCTGCACGTTTGGCAGGATGTTCTCGGGGCCAATCTCTTCCATGCATTCGGCGCCAGAGATGAGTTCGGCGGGCTGGTCACGCGCTCCGCAGAGCAGGAGCACGCGGCCGGAAGCGCGCAGGCGATCCGCGAAGACTTCGATCGCGTGCAGGCC